>CAZZFC010000013.1:0-9241 GCA_964653325.1 uncultured Candidatus Saccharibacteria bacterium
TTTGAAAGAATTCGGATTAAACTTAAACCCCGATCCTTTAATTGGACAATTTTTTCACTAATTCTTGAACTTAAATCCCCAAACTGTGCAATTAATTGTTTCATTTCATGAATTAACAAACGAATATTTGAATTTAACTTTTCGATCATTAGTTCCGCTTGATTATTTTTCGTTTGAATTTGATACATAAGATTTTGTTTGCTTTTTTGAACTATTGAATTAATTATCTCATCAATCATATTACGATCGGGGACAATCAACTCGGCCGCATTTGAGGGAGTTGATGCCCGTAAATCCGCGACTAAATCAGTTAAACTCCAATCACCCTCATGACCAATCGCAGAAACAATCGGGATTTTTGATCCGAAGATCTGACGGACGACAGCTTCGTTATTAAACCCAATTAAATCTTCTAAACTGCCGCCACCTCGAGTTAGTACAATTAAATCCAAAGTAGGAAAGTAATTATTTAAGTATTGTATGCCCTCATTAATTGAGTTCGGAGATTCCTTACCTTGAACCGAAACAGGATAGAAATATATTTTAATTCCACCCATTCGTTTGCTTAGTATTTTAATAAAGTCTTGATACGCTTGAGAATCTTCAGCCGTGATTAATCCAATCGTTGAAGGGAATTGGGGTATTGGTCGTTTACGAGAAATCTCAAACAATCCTTCTTTGGTTAGTTGATCTCTTAGTTTTTCAAATGCAATTCGGAGAGATCCTTCACCAACAGGCATAATTCGGTTGATAAAAATACTGAATTTACCAGTTTTTTCGTATAATCTCGGCGTACCGTAAATTTTAACTACCATCCCTGCCTCAAATTGTGAGATATTCCCAAGTTGATAAATCATGCCAAATATTTCAAGTGCGGCTGATTCATCCTTAATCGATCCAAAGATCCATTTATTTTGACTAACCTTTATTTCGCTAATTTCTCCTTGAACAACAACTTCACCCAATAAGCCCAAATGAGCATTAATTAATTCATTAAACTCCGAAACTCCAAGTATATTTTCGGTTTCCATTTACCAATTGTATCAATAATTCAAACACAAAGGGTATAATTAAGCAGATGAAATGTCCGTCATGCAAACAGAAAGCTATGCCCTTTTATCGATTTATTTTAACAATAAACCCCAAGCGGCTAGTATGTAATCGTTGTAATCAATGTATTTCTTTTAATCATAAATTCTTAACTAAATATTATTTAGGGTTAGTTTTTGCACTAATTATCGGAATTGCAACTGGATTTATTGGTGATGGCTTAAATTTTACAAAAGTTCATACATTTATTATTTCATTAATTGTTGTTTTTTGTTACTCAATCCCGATTGAAATCTATTTTTATAAATATGGAACTTATATTGCTGTTTCAAAATGAACCAATTATAATAAAGTTGAATGAACAAACGAAGTAGAATATTAATTGCATTTTTTATCATAATTATTCTGGTCATTGCTATAATTTGGTTTGTAAACCAACAGAAATCACCAGTTATACCAACTGCACCAACGGCTACTCCAACAATTATCGATCCTGCAGAAAATACTTTAATTCCGTTAACCTCATTTGATCAAGGACTTGGAACATGGTATGAACAAAGCTGGTTTCAAAAACCAACAACACCAAGTGGTGAAATCACTACCGATACTACTGGGGTAATTTTTACAAGTACTGGCACAATTAATTCTAGATCAGGTATCATGCTTGATATTAATAAAGAAGTAACTCAATTTTCTAATCTTACTTTAAAGGCAACAATTACAGCAACTGATCAAACTTTACCGGGAACTGGTTTTAATGGTCGAGAAGCCCCGGTAGCAATTTCCGTAGGTTATATAGATGAACAAGGGATTACTCACAATCAATTATCCGAAAATCCAAATGGGACAAACAATGCATTTTGGCGTGGATTTTACTTTATTGAGCCAAGCGGGGCATCGACTAATTATAATGAAGTTCGCGTTTCAGAAGATACCCCCTATAATTTTGAAATTGATTTAATGAGTTTAAACCCTAAACCAAAAACAATTATATTCGTTGCTCTTGAAGGTGCTGGCTGGAGATATCGTAGGGGAATCGCGAATAATATCAGCTTAATTGGGTCAAGATAAATACTAAAACCACCGACAATAAAATTATTATTCCACCGATAATTCGTAATAATATATCACCCTCAGGTCTTTCCTGTAGTAAAATTAAATCCCTAATAAACAAACCCAAAATCGGTATTTTTCTTAGTTGATATTCATTCGCAATAAACAACCGCTGAACATAACTGTTTATTTGATGGGGAGCAATTATCGAAAAGATTCCGATACCAAACAAGCTTATAATTATAGTTACTTTAAGTGTCGTATCTTCCATTTACAAATCACACTATGATACAAATAGTATATGCCCAATCGTATTATTACAAATGCATTCGGTACGATAAAACACCAATCCTTAACCTCGCTTGTAATATTTATTGGATTAATCTCATTTAGTGATGCAATCCTAAGCTATTGGGTTCCAAGTTATTTAGAAAATACTTTTGAAGATCCAATAATTATGGGACTAATTATGTCATTTTCTTCAATTATTGGATTAATTATGGATATGTACTTACCTCAAATTTTACATAATACTAAAACGCAAACATTAATGTTTGCATCTATTATCTGCAGTTTTCTATTTGCATTAATATTGTTTTTTACTAAACTATTTCCTTTATTCATTCTTTTCTTTTTAGCCGTAGGCATTTGGGGCATATACTATGAATTAATCGGATTTACAACAAACCAATATGTGGCAAACCATGTTGATCATTTAAATCGATCTCGGATATGGTCATTAATTACTACGGTTAAAAGCTTGGCTTATTTTCTGGGTCCACTTATTGTCGGATTTATTTTAATCGAAGATGATTACTATATTTTATTTATATCCATGTTTTTAACTTTATGTTGTTGGGGTGTAATGTTATTTAGTAAATGGGAGCGACAAAAGAATAATCAATCTGTAAAAGTCAATTATCTACCTCACTTTAATCCATTTCAGGAACTAAAGCACTGGAAAACACTAATTAAACCCATGTGGACGATCATTGTATTAAGTATATTTCTTGGACTAATTGATTCGATTTTTTGGACAACTGGTGCAGTTTGGGCAGAAAAACTTTCAGAAATCACTCCTTTTGGCGGAATGTTGATTAGCGTTTATATGTTACCTTCACTATTTATTGGATTTATTCTAGTAAAAATTAAAATTGCTAATCACAAAAAACGGATTGCCGAATTATCCTTTATTTTAAGCTGCTTAACATTGGCATGCATTTATATTACAGATAATATTCTCTTCATTCTTGCGATTGTGTTTCTCGCGAGTACCTTTTTTTCGATTACAATTCCATTTATTGATGCCACGTTTAGTGATTTGATCTCTCGAATGGGGAAACAACACTATCATTTAATCGGGCTTACGAATTCAACATATAGTTTAGCTTATATTATCGGTCCAATTATTGGGGGAATTTTATCAGCAATCTTAGGCGCCCAAACCACCATCGCATTAATCGGATTAATCGGATTTGTTTTTGGAATCATAATATTAATAACAACCCCTAAAAAGATTCACTTACCACAAGTTGAAATTCATACGTGGAAATGATTTCAAAAGAAAAGCCCCTGAGACGCTCTCTCAGAGGCTCCCAGCCTTAACCGATTACTTGCTGAATCAAACGGGACAAACCACTAATTGCTTCATCCTGGCCCTTAATTAGCACAAGATCACTGCAACCAAGGTTTGATCGAGCTGACATCATAATCACTTTCACATCCGGCAGTAATTTTCTAATCTCAGCAATCGCGATTATGCCATCCACATCAGGCATATCGTTATCTGGGATTATTAACCACGGCTTTTCAGATAAAGCAACTCGAATCAACTCTTTCCCGTTCTCAACACATGATACCGGTAAAATGCTGGCGTTCGACAGCAATCCGAGCTAATTTTCGCCAACTCGGATCATCGTCGGCCACCAGCACCAGGCCACGTTGGGAAGCTAGGTCCCCATGGTCAACCTCCTTTCTTGAGCCGGATAACATTGATTATACTATCAAATTGGGTCATCTGAATTTTTTAATAAGATCAAGGAAACGTGACTCCGGTAGATTCACCGGAGTCACTTGATGGGATTAGGTTGGTTGTCTATGATAATGCATTAGCGATCGATTGGCGTAACACCTTGAGAAAATTCTTGTCACTCTTACTGACTATTTCCCCCGGAAATTCCGGGACATCATCAGTTACAGTTGTGACCAGAATTACCTTTACCTCAGGCAGAGTTTGCTTAACCAAACAAACCGCATCCACACCGGTTAGACGTGGCATGTGGTTGTCAGTAACAATCAGACTCGGCTTTCGGTTTAAGGCAATTTCTACAAGTTGTTTACCATCAACTGCCTCAAGCACCTCAATAAACATGCTGATTACTGACGACTATTTCCACCGTTAACTTTAACCACGACGGAGTATCATCAGCAACCAGCACCAACCCTGGGATCAGATGACATACCCCATGATCGGTACCTCCTTTCTGGATAGGATAGGTGAATTATCCTGCAAATTCCTAATTATTTGTGTTAATCAACATTTTGTGTGATAAAATAATATTTGTATTTACTTCGTATGCTTAAGTTCTACTAAATCACCCCGGGTTACGTTAAAACGTCCTCCGTATGATTATAGAGAAAGTAAGGCTTACGGGGGTAAGGTGGTGATGATTAGTGGAACAACAAGAAAATAAAAGGTTATATATCGGCAATCTTCCTTGGAAGTTACGCCGTGAGGATTTAGAAGCTCTATTTGCGCAAACAGGTACTGTTGTTGATGCATATATCGTAATTGATAAAATGAAGCATCGCAGCAAAGGCTATGGATTTGTTGAAATGAGCTCAATTGAAGAGGCTACCGCTGCAATTGAAAAATTCAATGGTTATGAACTTGAAGGAAGAGCATTAGTGGTAAATTTTGCTCGTCCCAAAGAGGATCATGGTGAAACACCAGCCGTTCCTACCGAGGAAACTCCAGTTGCAACTGAAGAAGTCGCAACCGAGCAAGTTATTACGGAAGAGGCATCAACTGAAGAAGTTGCCTAATAACTCACAACTCCCAACTAAGAAAGGTATATCTTTACGTAAGGGGAGTTGTAGTTATTATAAAGATATTTACTTATTAATCAAAATTCGATACATTTAGTTTTATGCTTGTTAAAGATATTTATCATCCAAACGTTAAGACTATCGACCAAAACATCCCTATCAAAGAAGCGCTAAACGAACTCATGCAATTTGGTGTTAATGGATTAATTGTGATTGATGATAAAAATCAAGTAGTAGGAGTTTTATCCGCACAGGATATTGCCGCAGCTACTGTCCCTTCACAATTTCGTCAAAACACGCAAATGGCTGGTGCCATGTATCGCAAAGGGTTTTTTACCGAAATGTGCCAACAAATCAAAGATGACCCGGTTTCAACAATTATGCGTAAAGAATTTATGAGCGTCAATTTAGAAACTAACATTATGGCAATCACCGCCGATTTTTTAAAAAATGATCTATATATAGTCCCGGTGATTGAAAATAAAAATTTAATTGGAATTATTACCCGAACCGAAATAAACAAAGCTTTAGCTTCCGGGATGGAGATAAAGACCAATCATGGATAGTTTACCTTTAAATATATTCGCTTTAATTTCGGTTGTAGTTTTAATTATTGTTTATTTTTTTCTGATTTCCGAAAAAATTAACAAAGTGATTGCCGCAATTTTGGGTGCCGTAGTGTTAATTCTTTTACAAGTTTTCGGGGGAGAAGGACATACTTCGCAGGAAGAAGCTTTTTGGATTTATAAGTCGAAATTTAGACATATTAGGGTTTGTTTTAGGAATGATGATTTTAGTTGGAATCGCTAGGGAATCCGGCTTGTTTGAAGCGATTGCCATTTGGCTGGTGAAAAAAGTTAAAGGCAATCCCTTTAAATTATTAATAGTTATTGGCTACTTAACTTTATTTATGACGATGTTTTTATCAAATATTCCTACGGTACTAATCCTAACTCCAGTGGTAATCGTCTTGATTAGAGAGCTTAAATTACCTCACTTCCCATTTATTTTTATATTAATCGCCATGGCAAATGTTGGAGGTGCAGCTACGCCAATCTCGGATCCAACGACTTATTATCAAGCCAAAGCTGTCGGGTTAGGCTTCTTAGAAGTGGTCACTAATTCCGGTCCAATCGTTTTAGTTACATCTGTAATTACGGTGTTGTTTACACTACTCGTTTTCCGTAAACAATTACAAGCCGTCACCATTAATCCAGAGGATGTAAATTCATTTGATCCCAAATCAGCTCTTCAGAATAAAAAAGTATTAGTTATTGGAACCCCTATCTTAATCATTTCAATCATACTTATGATTTCTAAAGAATTTATCGCGCAAAAAACCGGAATTCACTTAGACAATGCTACAATTGCCTTAGGGGGAGCTTTTCTATCGATGCTTTTGTTTCATAAAGAACCACATAAAATATTTACCGAAATTATCGATTGGGATATTCTTTTCTTTTTTATGGGATTATTTGTTGTGGTTGGAGCCCTCGAATACACTCAAGTAATTGATACAATTGCCCAGCAAATCTTAATTATAACTAAAGGAAATTTACCAATCCTAACCTTTATCATTACCGTTGGATCAAGTATTTTATCAGTTTTTATTGATAACGTTCCATATAACATCACCATGGTTGGAGCAATCCAAGCAATGCAAGCAGCTGGCACATATGTTTATCCATTATGGTGGGGACTAAATTTAGGAACTTCCATTGGTGGTGCTGGTTCACCAATTGGAGCCGCGTGTAATGTGATTACCCTTGGACAGGTTGAACGTGAAAAAATACATATTACGTTTGGGAAGTATTTGCTTTTTGCATTACCGTTAATTATACTAAATTCATTCGCGGCATTTGTTATCATTTATTTTCGTTATTTATGATTGTAGCGAATTAATTCGTAAATTAATGCTATCATTGAATCAATGGCAACTTACGTAATCATTCATGGAATTGGAGGTTATGCCGGAATTTACTGGCAAAAATGGCTACACGACGAACTTGAAAAAAAAGGACATACCGTACTAATGCCATCTCTACCAGAATCTGACCATCCCAATCGCCAGACTTGGCTAAAATTAGTTCAACAGATAATCACCCCTTTAGAGCACCGTAAAACTATAATAATTGCCCATTCTCTTGGGGTTACAACCGCGCTAGACGTCATTGAAAGTTTACCCGAACCCATCTATAGTTTGATCTCAGTTTCAGGATTTAACTCTGATTATCAGGATGAATTAAATAGTTATTTTCTTAAAGCAAAATCAATTAATTTTAACAAAGTAAAAAATAATTGCATACATTTTAAAGTCATTTACGGGGATAATGATCCATTTATACCGCAACGTATCTTATTAGAATTAGCCCAAAATTTAGGGGTGAAACCAACTATTATTCTTAAAGGGAAACATTTGGATACCGATGCTGGTTATAAAACCTTCCCAAAACTATTAAAAGAAATTGATTCAATTAAATAATCATGGCGGAAATTGAAAGAAAATGGCTAGTCAAAACTTTACCAGATTTAACCCAAATTACTCCAATCCATTTTGAGCGATATTTTGTGTATATTGCAAACGATGTTGAAATTAGAGTCCAGCAAAAAGGAACGCAATATGAATTCGAACGTAAAACTGAAATTTCAGAATTATCCAGAGATGATCAGATTTTTTTAATAACAGAAGCGGAATTTTGTTATTTTAGATCACTTTCCCAAAAAAGAATTATTCGAGACAGCTATCTATTACAAACAGACCCCGAATTCTCAATCAAAATATATCATGGTGATTATGAGGGGTTAATCCGAGCCGAGGTCGAATTTCGTTCTGAAGCTGATGCACGATCATACATTCCGCTTGATTGGTTTGGTCAAGAGATTACTGCCACACCACTTGGTCGAGACAAAAAATTGATTCAATTAACTGCGAATCAATTCAGTGATCTGTTAACACAACTAAAATCATGATTACTCGCAAATTTACTTATGATAATGTTACGTGTGAATATCATATTTTAGGGCAGGGAAGACCTTTAATTTTTTTTCATGGTGGAGGGATCACACCCAAAAGCTATTCGAAACTATTGGATATACTTAGTAAAAGATACCAAGTATATGCACCCCATATTCCATGTTTCGGAAATTCAAGTACCCCCAATAAAAAATGGAACTTTATCGATTATGGTAAGTATTTTAGTCAATTTATTGATGATCTTCAATTAACCGATACTATTTTGATTGGTCATTCGTTTGGCGGTGGAGTTGCATTACATACATCTACACAAAGTACCAAGATTTCGAAATTAATCCTCATCGATCCAGCCGGAGCTACAATGCAACATTCTAAATTCACCCTCTATCGGGCGATTATTGGGAAACCCCTGCAACAGTTTATCCGTAATAATAAAATCATCACTCTTAACATTTCTTTGGATAGCATTCAAAATTATATAATTAAACATTTTAAAAACTTAGTAACCCATACCCGCATTGTTAATCATTGTATATATTTCAATTATCAAATTCCGACTACTTTTAACACTTCCACATTAATTTTATGGGGACAAGATGATCAAATCTTCCAAGGAATAACATATGCAGCCTGGTTTAAACAACAAATTTCAAACTCTATAACAAAACTAATTAAGGGTGATCATGACTGGGTTATTTTTGAACCTGAGTTATTAATGCGTGAGCTTAATTGACTTGTATTGATGGGCTGCATTAAACAATTCAATAAATAAAGGATGCGGATTAGTCGGACGGCTTTTATATTCCGGATGAGCTTGTGTTGCAATAAAAAACGGATGTTGATCATGGGGTAATTCAATATATTCCACAAAAAAATTATCTGGGGAAGTACCAGAAAATACAAATCCATTCTTTTCAAATATTTCACGATAATCATTATTAAATTCAAATCGGTGCCGATGACGTTCACTAATTAAACCTTTATCCTGGTCTTTAAATTCTTGATGCTTTTCGTAGATTGAATAGGCGAGTGTACCTTTTTTTAAAACACAATCATAGGCACCCAAACGCATAGATACACCTTCGCCTTTAATCACCTGGTATTTTTTATTAAATG
>CAZZFC010000014.1:0-8815 GCA_964653325.1 uncultured Candidatus Saccharibacteria bacterium
CACCCGGTAAAACATGATAAGCTATATCTGATGCTGCTAAAATATTTTTGGCGTCACTAAAGCTTACATCCTCTCCACCTGCACTAAAATCACCTAAATGTAATATTACGTTGACCTTCGTAATCTTCATTTCAGCAACCGCTTTCTCCATAAGTAAATTTGCACCATGACTATCGGAAATTACGCCAATTTTTAATACTAATTCACTTGCAATTGGAATCAAATCACTACTTCGCGAAGATAATACTTTTTTGGATTTATCGATTAAGTCAGCCAGATTAATTTGGGGTAACGATATTTGCATATCAGTTGGTAATTTATCTTTAAAACGATTTAATAATAATAATCCACTAACCGTTATTAATCCAAAAACTAAAATCATTAATATTGATGTAACAACTTTATTACTACGTCGCTTGATGTGCTTAGACATATTTATTTATATTTAGATACCCTTTGAATCATGTTGATAGTATTTATCATAATATCTCCATCTTTATCCGTTCGATATACTAAAATATTATTCTTTCCTAGCAAATCAATCATATCTTGATTCGGATGTCCATAATTATTCTTGCCTACCGATATGATTGCCAGTTCTGGTTTGATTGTATCTAAAACAATCTGATTAAGCGAATTTTTACTACCTTGATGCGGAACTTTTATGAGGTCGATATCGCCAATTTCACTTGTTAACATTTTCTGACTAAAATTTGTGAATTCAACATCACTGGTTAATAAATATTTAAATTGATTCATGTTCAATAGAAATATGTATGCTCCTTCGTTAGGATCCGTCGTGTTTGATTCTTGCCAAAGACATCTCAATTCAGCTCCACCACTTTTAATTAAATCTTGTTTTTCATAGGTTGTGTTACTGATTTGTTTTTTATCGATAAATCCAAGCATAACGTCCCTAACCGGCGATTGATAATCACTTTGTGGAAGAATTATCCGACCAACCTGATATTGCTCTAGTACTTGAATTAAACCAGCGATATGATCTTCGTGGTAATGCGTTACTATTACCAAATCAATGTGCTTATCCCACCAGGGAATTCGGGACGACAACTTCGACAATATGGTATTATCCGGCCCTCCATCAATTAAAATTCGGTTCCCCTGCCTGGTTTGAATATAAATAGCATCCCCTTCCCCAACACTAAAAAACCAAATCTGATCAGCTAATACTGGCAGCGAAAACAGCATGATCCAGGGAATTATACTTATGAAAATAATAACGGATAGCTTAAGTCGAATATTAATATTTTTCATCATGTGAATACGTTAATTACGAACCAAAAATATTTAAGGATTACGACAGCGATTTGTACAAATATAATTGAAAGTAGCGGATGAATTATTCCAACCACTGCGGTTAACAAACCCAGATAGGTTAAATATGGGATGCACCAAAGAACTAACATATTGATCAAAATTCCCCAACCCGAAGCCGTTCCAAAATTAATCAAAATAATCGGTAAAGTACAAAAATAGGCTGGAATAGTAGTGGCAATTGATTCACGGAAAAAATCCGGGATTACCGTCAGTCGCTTACTAATTACTTCGGAAAATACAATTATCCCAAAGGTTGCGGCAAAAGAAAGTTGAAAAGACACGCTAATGATGTAACCCGGATTAATTAATATCATTAACATGGCACTGTAAATCAACCACAAAAAACTATCTCGCTGACGGCCGAAAAGTCGCGCGATTATAACCCCAATTGCCATAATCAAAGCCCGAATAATCGGCGGTTCATACCCCGCAATCGCACAATAAACGAATAAACCTATTAATGTAATTAATATTCGTATTTTCAACGGTAATTTCAGTGTTAATGCCGTAAATAATCCGATAATCAAGCTAATATTAAACCCAGAAGCAACCACAATATGCATTACACCCGCTTTTGCCAATTGATCTTTAATCTGTTTCCCAAAATCGCGTTCAATCCCAAAGGTCATTCCCAAGATCAGAGCGGAATTAGGAAAATCAAACTGTTTTTCAATCGATTTAATGATTGATTCTTGTAGTTGATAAATTTGTTGACAAATTAAATTGGGATTTTCACCAATCACCTCAATGACAGGATATGAAACTCGGTTATACATGACTTTTTTAATGTTGACTTGAATTTCTTGACCATAACTATAGCGTGGATACTGATATGTAGTAATTGTGATTAATGATTGAGATTGAGTTTCCTTTAGTTGAATAATTTGCTGACTACCTTTGATGAGTGGCGGATTAACAATTATTCCTGTAATTTGAGATGGATAATAAATCGGGTGTGATTGCACCAAAAATATTCGGATTCCTCCGACAAATATAAATAAAACCACTAACCCCAAACTTATGCGTACACGTTGTTTCATCTTTAACCTTGCTACAAACCAACTTTACCCTTGATGTCACTAAATCTTTTTTCACCAATTCCCTTAACCTGCAACAGCTGATTGATTGACGTAAATGGTCGAGCTTCAATAATCCGCTGGGCAAATACCGGTCCAATTCCCGGTAAACTCATCAACTCTTCTTCTGATGCGGTATTGATATTAATTAATCCATTAATTTTTGAATCATTTATAGGACTAGGTTCAAGTGCAACCAATAATATTGGTGTAATTGATAGCACAGGAGTGGCATCCGATGCTTGCACAAAAGTTAGCGGTTCGAAACTACGATTAAACCATCGGCTGGTAAGCAATATCCCACCAATCAGGCCCAATAAACTAATAATCGCCATCATTTCATAGGCATATTTCTCGATAAATCGAGCGATTAACTGGTCAATTCGATTTGTGTCAGCTGGTTGAGGGTTGTTCATGGGGAATGCGTAGGACAAAACTAATCATTTTTTCCGGAATGTAGATTTCTTTAAATATTTCAACTCCTTCAAGGTATTTCTTCACTGACTCATGGTTTTTTACTTTGGAGATTACTAATGCATCATCCATAATTTCATCGCGATTAAAAGTTATTACGGCTCGCAATTTACCGTTGATCTGAACTGGTATTTCACAAGTTGAGGTATTAATCAGACTAGGATTATATTGCGGCCAAGCCTGATCATGAACGGTTGCATCGGATTGTTTGACTAAGAATTCACTCCAGATCTCTTGGGTGATAAAAGGTGCAAATGGCGCTAACATTTGAATAAACATCTTCCAATCCGCTATTGTTATCTGTCCGTTGTGATTTTCAATTTCATTTAAGAGTTCCATCATCGCAGCAATCGCGGTATTAAATTTCATCTCAGGAATATCGGCATTAACTTTCTTAATCGTTAGGTGCAGTCTTGATACAATCGCTAGATCTGAACTTCCAATGTGAGTATCCACAATGCTACTAGTTAAATTCCAAACTCGCTCCAAAAATCGATAGACACCCTTTTCTGCACTCGGATTCCACGGGAAAACTCCCTGATATGATCCGATAAATAACTCATACATTCTTAATGCATCAGCACCAACTTTGGCAATTTCATCAGTCGGATTAATCACATTTCCAAAGCTTTTACTCATTTTTCGACCGTCTGGACCCAAGATTAACCCTCGATTACGCCTGGCCTGATAAGGTTCAATCGTACTTACCAACCCCAAGTCATACAAAAACTTATGCCAAAACCGGGAGTAAAATAAATGCAGGGTCGTATGTTCCGCACCACCGATATATAAATCAACCGGTGAGTAATAATCCAACTTTGTTTTATCGGCAAAACCTTGATCATTATTCGGATCACAAAAGCGTAAGTAATACCAAGATGAACCTGCCCAATTCGGCATCGTATCGGTTTCCCGTAGTGCTTCCCCACCACAAGTTGGACATTTAGTTTTTACCCAATCGGTAACGCGCGCTAAGGGCGATTGACCGTCTTCGGTTGGATCGTAATTATCAACATTCGGAAGGGTAACTGGCAATTGCTCGTCAGGAACTGCTACATATCCACATTGTTCACAATGAACGACGGGAATTGGTTCTCCCCAATAGCGTTGCCGTGAAAAAATCCAATCACCCAACCTATATTCCACGCCACTTCTCCCAAAACCCTCTTTTATCAAAAAATCTACCATTTTATCAATCGCTTGAGGGGTCGGTAAATCTTGAATAATCGTGGAATTCGTTCCTACACCTTCTCCTGAAAAACACACATATTCTTTATATTGAGATTTATACAATTCTTCCCATAAACTATTACTATCTCTTACCCCTGGTTCAAGCTTAAACATCTTATCCCAAACCGTTTGATCATTAACGAATTTATCGACTGTTTTTACTTCTCCATCACCAAACACCACTATCAACTTATCACCAACGATATCATGCCAAGCATCTTTTTTAACATTTTTCTGCGCCGCTTGAATAAATTCATTTACTTTATCCGCGTTAAATTGGAAAAATACTTTTTCATTATTTTTAACAATGTAGCTTGCGCCGATTGAATCAAGTGCACTAACGAACTCGTCATAATGATTACTCCACTTACGTAGTACTAATCCAGTATATTTGTTTTGATTAACCACGTTTATTATTGGCAACTGATATTTATTGGCAAATTCAAAGTCACGCTCATCGTGTGCAGGCACCCCCATAATCGAACCGGTACCGTATCTCATTAAAACGTAATCTGCGATGTATATGGGTAATTTCTGACCATTAAGGGGATTAACTGCATATGCACCCGTGAATTCCCCGGTTTTTTCTTTTTGTAACTGTGCACGTTGAAGCTCCGTTTTCCGCTTGGCAGATTCAACATAACTTTTAATCTTATCTTTTTGCATATCGATTGTAATCTCATCAATTAACGGATGTTCCGGTGAGAGTACAATGAAAGTTGCTCCCAATAACGTATCCGGTCGGGTGGTAAATACTTCTAATTTTGTATTTTCATTTCCCTTAATCGTAAAACTAACATAAGCCCCTTTTGATCGACCAATCCAGTTTGTTTGCTGCTGAACAATTTCCGAAGTGTAATCAACCGTAGCCAAATCATCCGCCAAGCGATCGGCATAAGCGGTGATCTTTAATACCCACTGAGAAAGCATTTTTTGCTCAACCGAAGTCCCACAACGTTCATGTGTTCCATCATTTGTTACTTCCTCATTGGCAAGTCCTGATTTACATTTCGGACACCAATTAATTGGCATTTGATCTTTATAAGCCAAGCCTTTTTTTAATAACTGTAAGAAAATCCATTGCGTCCATTTATAATAATTTGGATCGGTGGTATTAATTTCACGTTCCCAATCAAACGAAAAGCCCATTCGTTGCATCTGCTGCTTAAATGTTGCAATATTTTCAGACGTAGCTTTTTGAGGGGAAATTCCGGTTTTAATTGCATAGTTCTCTGTCGGAAGTCCAAAGCCATCCCATCCCATTGGGAACAACACGTTCTCCCCATTCATCCGGTAGTAACGGGCTAAAACATCACCCATGGTATATCCCCAAACATGCCCCACATGCAGTCCCGCACCGGATGGATATGGAAATTCCACTAAAACATATCGTTTCTTTTTCTGGCTGAAGTCCACACTATGGTAAATTGCCGATTGATTTCGCCATTTCTCAAACCATTTCGTCTCAATTATTTCTGGGTTATACTTAACAAAACTCATAAGCGGTATTGTATATCACTCGCTTACGATTTAAAAGTTATACTATGCGCTCAATTATTCGCTCAATTCCAGTCTTTAGCCATTATTTAAAAAAATTCGAAAGCTTTATTGCTGAATCTGGTTGGCCTTTAGGTGTTAAAGAATTTGCCGATTACTATCATGTTCCCATTGAAGTTTCGATTGAACCAGAAACGATTTCGATAATTAAATCGAAGGGGATCATCCTCATCGGGAACCACCCCCATGAAGCCGAACCACTTTTTTTAATGGCAACTTTACCCGAAAGAGATCACATATTTTGGATTAGTAATGCAAACATGCAAGGATTTAGCCTAGTTTTAGATCCATTAATTATTCCAGTATATACAAACTCACGAAAATCTGGAACATCTTCAATATTAATGGTAAATCTCTTTAAACATTTCCATACAAATTTTAACCACCTTAGCTATGATGAGGAACATCACCGAAATATTGACAGTATTAGCAATGCCGCTAATAAAGTGCTGAATGGATCACTAGTGGTTATATACCCCGACCGGAAAGCAGGGATCGGTAAATGGATGGATGGCGTTGGGTATCTGATTCGGCAGTCTACTCCGAGTAGTGCTCACGTAGTTTTTTCATATATTAAAAATACAACTCGGGTTGATTATTTACGCGTTTTTCCATTGGTTAACCGATTATTACCTAAAATTAAAGTGTTTTATGCTAAACCAATATCCACCACGGAATTTACTAATATTCCGCCGAAAGAAATTACAGTACTACTAAAGAAAGAATATGATAAATGGGTTGAAACTTTATTTTAGAAAACCCGCTACTTCATCATAGTAGGGATAGCTATGATCATCACGATCTTTTTCCATAATTTCAATTAAAACTTGATTTGTTTCAAAAATTTCCTTTAATTCCGCGGATGTTCCATGATTATCTTTGATGTTTTGAATCACTGCAATTGGCAGATCAATACCGGATACCATCATCGGATACATATTCAATTCATCTTCACTTAAGTCGTGAATTGGTATCCCCATCCACATTAGCTTAGAAGGTTTCACATCGTTGGAAAGCACATACAAAACCGAAATAAAGGTTCCTAATGATTTAGCTACAATTACATTCTCTTTTCCCTCGATTAATTCTTCTAAACGCTGCATTTCATTTTCCGGGTCCCAGTCATTGACATCGCCACTACTCCAATGTGTCCACTCTAAAATCTCAAAGGTAAACCCACGCTTTTTCATCTCCACCACAAACTCTTCGGTCCAATCTTTATTTTTAATTGAAAATCCGGGTAATAAAATGTATTTCATATTTACTATTCTACATTATGTAGCGAATATGATTCTTTTAACCATCCAATCAAATCGGAATTAATATCTTTTTTATCAAATATATCCAAATGATATAAATATCGATTGGCCGACATTTTGAATTCTTTATGAATATTGGCTGACTTGATGGTGTGATTCAGCCGAAAATCAATTCGAATCCGGTCTTTTAACGCCCAAACCGCACCAAATGTATAGTCAGAAACAAGATGGATACAGCAAGGTAAGGATTCGATTTTGACTGGTCCAATCTCTTTTTTGATACGTTTGATATATTCATCAAAAAGTGGCTTGGCGATTTTTTCTTTACCTTTAAAATGATTTTCCAGCGGATAAACCACACACGAATGCGACTGATTCGTATGGATAAATTCCCGATTGCAATTTTCACACTGCCACATAGTTATATTTTAATACAAAATACTAATAAATTCCTAATTCCCGTGCATACTTGATTTGGGTGATTTCAGTCGGAATTTTACCAGCTAAAGAGTTACCTTCAAATGATTGGATAATTTTCACTTCTTCAATATCAATTGCCACGCGGCTTTTCGAAGCTAATACTAACCCTGGCTCCCGTACCACTCCTTTAGTCGGACCACCAGAAATAAAACATTTTCGACCGTCCATTATGACTAAATCAGGCTGATAAATTGTGTTCATCTCAGCGATTTTTTCTTGTACCTTACCCATGTGAAACCTAATCCGATCACGCGGGAACATGAATCCGACTATCAGCTTTAATGCTCCAGTAAATTGGGCAATTTTATGTGTTTTAGCACAAGGTAAAATGATGATTTTATCGACTTCATCTAATACTTTTGGTACTTTAATTGCCTTTAAATATTTACCCTGTTGTATTTCTTTGGTAATCCATTCATATTCATCAAAAACCATAATCTCAATTTGATTACCTAACTTAAGAAGTTCGTATAAACCAACTTTTTCAAAATTATTTTTCACAAATTTGGCATGATTTGTAAGGGAAATAGTTGAACTATCACCAACAATCACTTTTTTAGCACCTGCTTCTAACACTATTTCGACCACGGCTTTTAAAAAATCGGGTGCGGTGGAAGCCGGAAAAGGATCCACCGTATTGTAGTTTGGTTTGATTAAGACCGTTTCACCAGCACTAACAAATTGACTCATTCCACCAAATCCTTGGATTACTTGCTGGATAGTTTGTTTTATATCGTTTGAAGCAGTGACTTTTTGTACTTCAGTCATATACTTAGTTAGATAAAACGCTTATTCCTAATCGCAATACCTGAAGCGGTCTTTAAGTATTTTTCAAACATGATTGCTTTTTCTTCATTAATAAAACCACAGTATCATACCAACTCCACTGGCCTATTATATTTCGTTGAAGTAACGCCACCTTTGTTATGCATATCAATTCTTAATTTTATATTGGTTGTATATCCAGTATAAAAACTGTCGTCATACAATCTTAAAATATAAACGTAATACATATATTAATTGTAGCCCACTCTTCGTTAAAACTACGAGGGGCATTTTCCGCTAATTGAAGGTATTAACTTATTTTTCTTCAACACTAGTTATCCAATTAAAATGGCCTGCCATTTGAAACTTTAGCGTAAAATGGTGGACCCAAGGGGACTCGAACCCCTGACCCCTACCATGCCATGGTAATGCTCTACCAACTGAGCTATGGGCCCACAAACAATGATATTTTACATGAATAATTTCAATTTAACTAATTAACCTAATGTTTGCCACTCTCACCCTGTATGCAACCATCGATTTAACTTACTTCTGCCTGCATTACAGGGAGCTATGGACCCTCAATGACGCTCGAAAAGCAATAGTTTTCGGTAGCGGAATTAGTCCCGACTTGTC
>CAZZFC010000015.1:0-8739 GCA_964653325.1 uncultured Candidatus Saccharibacteria bacterium
ATTAACAATAATGGTGCCCAGTTTTTTACGAATTGCCCCAGTTTCCCCGTTAAAGCAGTTATTACTAACGCACCCAAAAAGAACAAATCTGGCGTAATCCAACCACCGCTATTAACCCAAAACAGAACCACCAAAGCGAAGAGCGAAACAAAACCGATTGTTTTGATTGCATTATTTTGAACCAACACCCCTATAAACTTACCATTTTTCAAATCGATTTAACAGCCTTGCTTGCAAAGATCAATTGCGAACCGCTACAATGTGGGACATGAAGAATCATAGGAAATATATTTGCCTTGGAATTTTTCTAGTTATTTTTCTATTTATTCGCCACCAATATCAACTATCGCTCCTTGAGACTGACGAAGGCAGTTATGCATATATTGCGCAAGAAATTCTCCACGGTAAACTCCCCTACGTTGACTTTTTTGACCACAAACCAATTATGGTTTATCTAATATATACACTTACATTGTTAATATTTGGATTAACAAATACTTATGCAATCAAGCTAACATCAACAATTGCTATCATCATAACCGTATTTTTTCTATATAAAATTGTTCAAAAACAAAGTGGAAAATATTTAGCAATTGCTACCTCAACTCTATACCTAGTCTCAACTTGCACCCCGTATATCCAATACAGCACTGCTAATACTGAAGTATATATGACGATGTTCATCGTAATTGCATTATATTTCACACTCATAGATGAACTAAGGATTAAAAATCCTATCTTGTGTGGTTTATTAATTGGAATCGCAACACTCACAAAAACAACCGCTCTTGCTAATTTTATCGCAATAATAGTTTACCTAGTTATAAAGTCGCGCAAAGTACCATTTGTATTTATTCTCACAGTTTTAATAACTATAACAATCCCATCCATATACTATTTTATTAACGGACATTTAGCTGAATATATTTTTGCAAATTTTACCTACAACTCTGAATATACCGATAAGCTGTTATTCCCAAACCGAATAATAAACTTCCCTCTGGAAATTATTCTTGAAAACCCATTTATCTGGATTGTCGGAATTATTAGTACTTTCCGCTACTTTAATAAACAAACTAATCATTATCAGTTACTCAATATTCTGAATTTAATATTCTCACTCTTACTGATTCAATTCATCGGAAGAGGGTCTCCCCACTACTATATTCAGACAATACCGTTTTTATGCATTCTTGCAGGTGACTTAATTTACCGAACAAAATCACAAAATTCATTATATATAATCACCAAATCATTTTTTATTTCATCACTAATCTTTTCAGTAGTTCTGACTCTCCTCGTCACAACTAAACCGAAATTTATGTTACAAAACATCTACTTATCATACGGTCGAGGAGAATGGTATGCCCAAAGCTACCAACTTGCAAAAAAGTTAAAATCCTACATAAAACCAGGAGATTATGTCTACAACCTCGGTCGGGAAAGTCAGTTACTATTTTATTTACAAGCCCGATCTTCTTCGAAATATTACTACGATCGTGTTTATTGGTTATACCCAGAAACCATAAACCGTATCTGCCAAGATTTATTAACGAATAAACCCAAAGTTATTATTAACACCCTAACTCCACCATATTTCGATCCAACAATGGGTAGTATCTTATGGGAAAAGATCTCTAAGTGTACAAACATAAATGTACAAAATAAAATGAATATGGATTTTGCAGAAATTTGGTTTGTTAAGTAATTAAATTTCAAAACAACACCTTACTGCAATCAGCAACACAACAATACTACCTTTTAATTAAATTGATCATTTAACCCCTTCATTTCCGTAAATCCGGTACAATACTTTCATGACATTGTGTATTAATTGCGGTGATGAATTAATCAATAACATCACCAAAGTCCAAGATTATATTACTTTAGAAACTTTCCAGATTTTATCTTGTCCCCAGTGTCAATTATTAAGTACTCTCCCCCAAACAACTGCATCAAAATATTATCCCCCACAATATTATGGAAACCTAGGTCGACGTTTCCCGGCGATTATTGAAAAGTTAATCGAGCGATCGCGCTTCCATCGAGCACAAATCATTAGAAATCTTATCCATACACCGGGACGAATCATCGACGTTGGTTGCGGACGAGCAATTATGTTAGGTCAACTTCAAAAATTTGGCTGGGATGTTACGGGTATTGAAATTAACGATGCCCTTATACCGAGCTTAAGTAGTGGCGGAATTAATACAGTTAAATCAGCGAGTCTTAATCCACTCCTTACACCTTCAAACTTAAACGGGTTTGACTTAATAACTTGTTTTCACTCTCTTGAGCACATGAAAAATCCAAACCAATTTATAAACGATGCCTACTCAATACTGAAACCAGGCGGTTATTTAATAATTGAAGTCCCAAACTTATCCAGTTTTCAATTCATGCTGACAAAGTTAAAGTGGTTTCACCTTGATGTTCCCCGGCATCTTTATCACTTTAAACTACCAGTTCTTAGTAAGATGATAATCGAAAATGGATTTATTATAAAAAAAGTATCGACTCTTTCTTTTGAATATGGTGTTTTTGGTTTTGCCCAAAGCATAATCAACTTAGTATCGCCGACTCTAAATTTCGCGTACAGACATTTATTGAAATTACAAAAAAATAAAAACGGTGATCAAATTATCGACTATTTACTATTGCCAATCATTTTTCCTTTATTAATAATTGGATGCATCGTTGAATTATTTGCATCACTCTTTCAAAAGGGTAGCGTTATTCGAATAATCGCCCAAAAGAAATAATACTCCCCCAACAAATCACGACTTAGTCCCAATATAGAACAGCTCCATCTTAACCACCTCATAACGCATCTCAATCAACTTAAAGAATGTATTACCATGTTCTAATAATAATTTTGGAGTATATCTGGTTGGATGAACATCTTGTGAGAAGGTCCGACAATTTCCCCCCATAATTCGATGCCAGGTATTTTCTAATATCCACCAAGCAGGATTTGCATAATTAATCGTTGATATCACAATCTTGCCACCTGGCTTTAAAACCCGACACAATTCACGCAAAACATTTTTCGGATGGTAAAGATGCTCAATCGTATCGTGAAAAACTATTACATCAAAATACTCATTGGAAAATGGCAATTGCGCCAGATCACATTTCGTATAATTACCCTGATAATGTTGCTTACAGTATTCGATTGCCTCGCTTTGTTCATCAACCCCAAACACATTATAATCACTACAAAAGTGGCTGGTAGCATCCCCCGCTCCACAACCAGCATCTAAGATCTTTCCACCTTTTGGGGTAGCTTCGATCATTTCTTTCGTAATTTTATGTTTTGCCCGATGATAAATAGATTGCGGGAATTTTTGGGTTTTAATTAAATAATCAAAATAGTAGTTGTTTTTGTCTCCCATGTTGTATTCAAGTAGATTATAACTTACACATAAACCTTAATATATCATCCTATTCACTCGACGATTCCTGGTATGATATCTCTCATGGACCAAACTCATATTCGAAACTTTTGTATTATCGCCCACATTGACCATGGCAAATCAACCTTAGCCGATCGAATGCTGGAGATCACCGGTACCGTGAATCAACGCGAGATGAAAGACCAATATTTGGACAAAATTGATATCGAACGCGAACGTGGCATCACCATCAAACTACAACCCGCGCGAATGGAGTACAAAGATCATATTTTAAATTTAATTGATACCCCCGGGCACATTGATTTTGGTTATGAAGTAAGCCGGGCACTGGCTGCGTGTGAGGGTGCAATTTTACTGGTGGATGCGGGCCAGGGTATTCAAGCCCAAACTTTATCCAATTTACACAAAGCGAAGAACGCGGGACTTAAAATTATTCCGGTGGTAAATAAAATTGATCTACCAACTGCTCACCCGGAAGCAGTGGCACTAGATATCGTAAAAACGCTGGGATTTAAAGAGGATGAAATTATATTTACTAGCGGTAAAACCGGCGAAGGAGTATCTGAACTGCTTGATGCCATTATTACCCAAATTCCAACACCAAAAGGAAACCCTTCGGCTCCAACGCGTGCCTTAATTTTTGATAGCTACTACGATAGCTTCAAAGGGGTGGTTGCGTATATCCGCGTGATTGATGGAACCATTTCCAAATCAAATGCATTTCTGATTAACACCAAAACCAATTTTGAACCAATCGAAATTGGCTACATTGGGGCAGATCAATATGTTTCTGAAATGATTACTACGGGTGAAGTTGGATATATTGCCACCGGCCTAAAAGACATTCACCTAGTTCGCGTCGGCGATACAATTACATTGCAAAATAATTCTGCCCAAGAACCTCTGCCTGGATATTTGGAACCAAAACCGATGGTTTATGCAAATTTATTTCCCGAAGATGCAGTCCAGGCGAAGGAATTACGCGAGGCGGTAGATCGCTACAACCTAACAGATGCATCATTTAGTTTCGAACCGATTTATTCCCCAGTCATGGGGTCGGGGTTTCGGTGTGGCTTTTTAGGACTGCTGCACGTTGATGTTGTTCGACAGCGGATTGAGCGTGAATTTCACGTCGCCACCCAAATTACCAGTCCAAATGTTTTATATTATGTAACCCTTAGAAGTAACAAGGAAATTACCGTTCAATCACCCCAGGAATTTCCCGATCAGAGCAACATCGACCACACGACTGAACCGTGGTGTAACGTATCGATCTTTACACGTAAAGAATATTTAGGTTCCTTATTAAAAATTTGCGAAAATCATCGCGGGGAATTTATCGAAATTATTCATTATGGAAATAATCCCGAGAATATTACAAATGGGCTAATCACCCGCACCGAAATACGTTACTTTATTCCCCTGGCGGAAGTAATTAGTAATTTTTTTGATCAAATTAAATCTGTTTCCGAAGGATATGCCTCGCTAGATTATGAAGTTACGCAGTACCGGGAGGTCGATTTAGTAAAACTTGATGTGCTTTTAAATAAAGAGGCACAACCGGCATTAGCCCGCCTGGTCGTTGAATCTCAAGCGGCGGATATTGGCGAAAAATTAGTCGCAAAACTTAAAGAACACTTACCGCGTCATCAGTTTAAAGTTCCGATTCAGGCAGCAATCGGAGGAAATGTGGTGGCACGGGCCGATGTTCCTGCGATGCGCAAAGATGTCACGGCAAAACTTTACGGTGGCGATCGAACGCGAAAAGATAAGTTGTTGGAAAAACAAGCCAAAGGGAAAAAACGCATGCAAACTTTAGGGCGAGTCAATATTCCACACGAAGTATATCGTCAGATTATTGCGATTTAACAATTTACCTTAACACATTAAGCCAATTGGCTGTCTGGTCAGGTGGCATCTGGTTTGTAACCAAATATACCCATACGATCATTAACATAGCTGGTAATATAAATACCATTCCCGCTAAAAATCGTTTATCTGTAAATATCTTTCGTAGAGGATAGATTATTAAGAAGGATAAATATGGATAGATGTAGCGCATATTATCTGGGTGGAATGAGAATAAAACAAACGAAGCTCCGGTTGCCAATAGTATTGCCGTTTGTTTTTTCCAAACCTGCGATTCTTTTTTAAGAAGGGTTAGCGTTCCTGCGACAACACCAATTGACACAAACCCGATTGCTTCCGCTGGACCTGAGTTAATAAAAAACATATTGAAAATCGGCGCATTAATAATAAATTCAAACCCCCCTGTTCGATTAAAAAAATGAAATCCCGGCACTACCTGATACCAATAATAAACCAATCCCAAGTAAGCAATTACAGGGAATAATGTCACCAATAATTTTTTAAAATTCCAACGATAATAAACAAACCAAATTATCCATAAGCCTGGAACTAAAAATAAACCCGTCGAACGAGTTAAGACTGCAAGTGCAGTAAGAACACATGCCAACTCAAAACGCTTCGCGCGTAAACTAATAATAATTAATGTCAAAATTACAATAAACAATGGCTCACTTGCACCAACATTGTGTAAAAGTAATGCGCGCTGGGGAAGAATCATCGATACAATGGTTAATAGAAGTGAGTCTCTCAAAGGAAGCAAGCTCGAAAGAAAATAATAAAACAACAATACCCCTATCATTCCACACACTTGCGAGACCAATAACATACCCATCTCAATCGGTACAACTTGACCCACTAGTTTTATAAGTAATGGATATAGGGGTAGGTGATTTGTGTAATAAACCTGTTGCTCTATACTCGAATTTTGGAAATACGTATCATGAGAATCGTACAGGGTTTTGGCTATTCCGGCATAAAATGGTCCATCAAAATACCGAATAAAAGCCGTTTTATCACTTTTTCTAAAATCCAGACGATAATAGTTATCAATTTTAAAAACAAACGGAAAATATACAAACCACATTAAAATCAAATAAACTACTAAAATTATTAACACGTTCCGCTGATGCACTGGATTTGCCCAAAACTTGATCAGACTAGATAGCATTTGTCTATTATAATTGATCCATGATTATTTTAGGAATTGAAACCAGTTGCGATGAAACTAGCGCTGCGATTATTGGAGATGGGATTGAAATAATAAGTTACACCATCACCAGTAGCATTGAAATCCAAAACAAATATGGTGGCGTGGTACCCGAAGTCGCGGCTCGTCGCCAAACCGAATACATCATTCCGGTACTGGAAGAAACATTCACAAAAGCAAAAATGACCAAAAATAATATCGATGCCATTGCCGTCACAATAGGTCCGGGATTGATGGGACCACTTTTAATCGGCCTTGAAACCACCAAAACCTTAAGCTATATTTGGCAAAAACCTTTAATTCCGATTAATCATTTAATTGGCCATATCCATTCAGCATGGCTAGACGAAGGCTCCCCGACTAAGCCACAATTCCCACTTTTAGCGCTAATTGCATCAGGTGGCCATACCGAATTATTAGTGATGAAGTCACATACAGATTTAACCAAAATTGGATCAACTCAAGACGATGCGGTAGGCGAAGCGTTCGATAAAGTAGCGCGGGCATTAGATTTAGGATACCCCGGCGGACCAATTTTAGAAAAACATGCCGACAATGGAGATATGACCCATAATTTCCCAAGGCCGATGATCACTTCCAGCGATTATAATTTTTCATATAGCGGACTAAAAACCGCCGTCGTTCACGAGCTCCAAAAGCACCAACCACTTACTGATCAAGAACGAGATGATATCTGCGCGAGTTTCCGCGAAGCTGCCTTTGATGTACTTATAGCTAAAACCATGCGAGCCGCAAAAGAATATGACGTAAAATCAATCCTGATAACTGGGGGGGTGGCAGCTAGTCGATACTTAAAAGATCTCATGACAAAAGCAGTACAAAGTGGACTTAATGATCAAATATCACTCCACGTACCACCATTAAAACTAGCAACCGACAATGCCACCTATATTGCTGCCGCCGGATATTTTTTATTTGACAAACTTGCCCTAGATCCACACAAAGATTTAGATAAAATTTTAAGTCTTGAGCCAAATCCAAACCTAACTTCACTTGAGATTTAATATCCCTTCCCCTGTCATTCCGAATCCCAAGCGTAGCGAGTGGTGAGAAATCGCTCTGTATTAGGACCAGTACAAAGGGATCTCTCGTATGCACTCGAGATGACACTACGGTAGAGGGATTTCCCTGCCTGCGCAGGCAGGGATGACAAGGTGAATTATGGTTTCAATATATCCAAACGGACTTGCTGTAAAATAATACTGTGCAAACCATTACCACCAAAACTCCCCACTGGATTGAGATTACCTGTGAAACCCTTGGCAGCGGTGGCGTCGTATTACACCCAACCAGTACCGCGTATGGGCTAGCAGTTGACGCAACTAGCACCAAGGGAGCGGATAAGTTAAATCGCATCTGTAATCGCACCGCCAAACCCTACATAGTATTGGTAAATGGAATTGAGATGGCACGGCAATATGGTGAAGTTAATGATATGGCGAAAAAGTTAATTAAAAAGTATTGGCCTGGACCACTCACCTTAGTTTTAAAAAAAATAAATCCCGCAATTAACCCCGTTCGATTTGATAGTCCATTCGTGGCATTACGTCATGATAATCACGAAGTCACTCTCGCACTTGCTCAAGCGTATCCAGTACCATACACTAGTACATCAGCCAATCCATCGGGAGGTCCTACTCCATACAACATTAAAGAAGCACTCGATCAATTTAAAACCGGCGATATTGATTTAATCATTGACGGCGGAGACTTACCCCGCACGCTAACTTCAACAATTGTCGATTGTACTGGCGAACAATTAGTCATAACCCGCGAAGGCGCGATACCAACTTTAGATATTACTCAATTAGCTATATAATCTAATCAATGTTTGGCAAAAAAACTTACGAAACAGAACCATATATTCCAGCCAATGCAAACACTGATCCGATGCCAAATTCTCCTAAAGCCGTAAGAGAAGAAGCCGTTACTGCAGCTCGGGAAAGACTTGATCCAGAAAACTTCCCGATCGAATTAAAGGCAAAACTACCAATTCATAGCGAATTACCCACGAATGTTTCAGAGGCATTAATCGCAAAGTTTCAGGCTAAAAGTGTTCGGGAATATTATTATGCCCGAGGAGCAATGAATCGTATTTATCTTGTATTTCGTGAAAACCAACCACCGCTTACAGTTAAAGTCGAAAGAATCTCTAAATCCACAGATCCAAATAATATTGAATTATATGATCCTTGGGTAAATTTTGGATTAGACAATCTATTAGAA
>CAZZFC010000016.1:0-8499 GCA_964653325.1 uncultured Candidatus Saccharibacteria bacterium
TGCTTGGCCGGTAAAAGATCCATTAGTGGCTCTTTATGGGTGGTTTAATGATCCGCATACGCGAGGTTGGTATTTACAAGAATTTGGAATTAATGGTCATAATGGAATTGATATGACGGATGCAACGTTAGAATATGGCGCACCCGTTTTAGCTGCTGCAGATGGGGTAGCGTACAAAGTAAGTGATAACCGTAAATGTGTTGAATTTACTAATACAGTTGGGCAAGGAGTGCGAGTTGATCATCCGGATGGCACGAAAACAATTTATTGGCATTTACAATAAAATATGGGAGCATTAGAAACACTGATTGGAGCTATTCCTGTAATTGGAAAAGAAGCAAATCAAGCCAAAAAGGGACGTCGACATGGTGGAGGCAATAAACCGAGTTTTACATCGCCAACCCAATATGAACAAGTCACACCACAGATGGAACCAATGGTACCTGAAGTTGATAAAACAAGATTAGATGAACTTCTTGAAGCTTTAGATACGGTTGAGCCAGAGAAGTAGTTTACCCCATAGTATTTTCCTCGATTTGTGTTATAATCCTGCCAACGTTTTCAATTCAAAAGAGCGTCAAGGAGGCTCTCAAATATGAATCGTAATTCTGCTCTTTCTATTCTGTTGGTTGTCGTTGCGATTCTGCTCGCTGGTTGCGGACCTTCCCAACCCGCGCCAGTATCTGTCCCGCAGTCATCGTTTCCGGCCTCGTATGATGAGGTTGTAAAGTTCTGCAACACCTGGAACAAAGACATGGGTGCACCTCAGATCCTTGGTCTCTATGAGGTGCAAAATAGAGAGAAAGCTTACATCAGCGCAGTGAATTCGTCCATGAAGATAACCACTGCATGGTCGAGCCAACGCCGGCATTGGCAGCCGTGCCCGGGTGTGCGGTGTGAGTTGAAGGCGACGTGGCAGGATGGTCGCCAAAACGAGAAGTCGTTTACGACGAGTAATGCAGATCGATTTGTTGATCCGGGGAACTACTTCCGGATCGAGTTGGTCTGCCAGTGATCGGTTGCCGGTGGAAGTTCTCCCAAACTCCCACCGGCAACGGTAAAAAGATTCCATTAATGTTACAATTTGACTGAGTATAATTCTTATGTCTAAAGTTGCAATTTTAAAAACAACTCCGGAAACTGTTTTCGCTGATTATCATCGGTTGATGAATTTAGCCGATTATCAGTCGATGATGGATAAGTCAGTCGATACTGCTCTTAAAGTAAATATTTCTTGGCATTTTTTCTTTCCCGGAGCATCCACAACCCCTTGGCAATTAGAAGGAGTGATTAAGTCGCTGTTATCGGATGGATATGATAAAAATTTAATCCATGCTTGTCACAATCGTACGGTGGTGATTGATTCGAAATTCGGTGAAAAAGAGAATAAACAAAAATTTGTGGTGGATAAATACGGACTGCGAAACATTCATTTGTATGAAGATAATCAAGAATGGGTGAATGTTTACGATGTGCTTGGTAGCACCGCGAAAGATTTAACTATCTTACCAAAAGTTTATCCGCAGGGTTTTCAAATTCCGAAACGCTTTATTGGGGAAAATATAATTCATTTACCAACCGTGAAAACTCATGTGTTTACCACCACCACAGGTGCGATGAAAAACGCTTTTGGTGGGCTATTAAACGAACGTCGGCATTGGACGCATAGTGTGATTCACGAAACATTGGTTGATTTATTACTAATCCAACAAAAAATCCATAAAGGAATATTTGCCGTGATGGATGGAACGTTTGTAGGGGACGGACCCGGACCGCGGTGTATGATGCCATATGTTAAAGATGTAATTCTGGCTAGTTCCGATCAAGTGGCGATTGATGCTACTTCCGCCAAACTGATGGGAATTGATCCTATGTCAATTAAATTCATTCGGTTAGCTCACGAACGCGGCTTGGGTGTTGGAAATCCTTCTGAAATTGAATTAGTCGGTGATGTTGAAGTAGGGAATCAAAACTGGCATTTTGTGGGACCATTCCAAAAGATGACCTTTGCATCGCGGATGCAGCATTTAATTTATTGGGGTCCGCTGAAAAAACCGGTTGAGTGGTCCCTGCGTACCATATTGGCACCCTGGTCATATATTGCTTCAATAATTTATCATGACATGTATTGGTATCCATCAAAGGCAAAAACGATGATGCAAGAAGTTATTAAAAGTAGTTGGGGTAAATTATTTAATAATTATGAAAATAATATCAGTAATGAATCAGGATTTTCTGAGATAAAAACAGTTGACAAACTGACCTTCAAAACTGGCTTGTCGGCATTTGTTAAGGCCTTTTCAATTCTATATACCGCTGTAATTAATTCACCGGAAGTGTCAAAACTTCGTAAAAAATAAATCCCAAATTGGTATCTTGACAATAGGTATATATGTAGTAATATACACTTTGTATGAGGAATACGCATTCCTTTTGGGGGATCCTAGTATTAGGATTTATATACTTACAATTAAGCGCTAGTGCTCAGGTCAGTCAAAGTGTAGTGATTAATGAATTTATGACTGATCCGGTTGGAACCGATACCGGTTTAGAATGGGTTGAGCTATTTAACCCAACATGTAGTGCGATTGATATCACAGGTTATGAATTAACCGCATCGACTGGAAACTTTTATGTAATCCCGAACTTCGTACTTTCTTCACGATCGTTTGTTACAGTGCATTGGCGAAAAGATGGTATTAATACTCAGACTGATTTATTTACAACCGCGGTTACGATTACTTCAAATATTGGAAATACATCTGGTTACGTAGCTTTATTTAATTCGTCAACACACAGTAAAAATACAATTATCGATTATTTAGAATATGGAATCAGTACACAATCATGGGAACAAATCGCTTCTGATGCGGGTGTTTGGCAAAAAGGAGATTATTTCGCAATATCGGGAGAAGGAAAAACTAATGGTCGAATTAACGATGGTGTTGACACAAACACAAGTACCGATTGGAAGGTTTATGAGACATCTTCTATGGGTGACGGAAATTCAGTATCAATAAATCCATGTGTGGCTGAGAGTCCAAGTTCTACTCCATCACAAACCATAATTCCAACAATCACCCCGACTAGTATTCCAAGTCCGACCATATCGAATACTCCGACAGTAAGTCCTAGTCCCACAATTGAGATTACCCCGACGAGTTTTCCGACTGTAACATTAACTTTAATACCGACTCCAACCGTAATACCTACATCCTTACCGACGATTAAACCAACTGTGACTCCAACTTTTACGCCACAAATAGAATATATTATTCCGACTGATTTAAAGAGTAATGACAACATATCAATCAAAGTGTTAATTACTAACGCAAAACCTCAAACTGAATATGCCATTAAATTTGAAGCTGGGTTAAATAATACTTGGATTTATGGGAAAACAGTTGGAATTGAGGGTAACTTTCTTGCTTGGAACGGCAGCTGGAAATCATTTCCGAACGTGATTACAAACAATGTGGGCTTAGCTGAGAAATTAATCACATCTCAGATTATTAATATTAATGGAATCGTTGATACTCGCATAAAAATTTATGATCTAGTGAGTGATAAATATTATTATTCGGGTGTTAAATCATTAGATGTTCTGATGATTGTTCCTTCGGTAACACCAACACCGGCTGTTCAATTAACTTCAACTCCCACTCCTACAAATATTAGTCCAAAAATAGAATTAAAAACAATTAAAGAAATGAAATTAATGAGTGAGAAAACAATTGTTAAAGTTCAAGGATGGGTAAGCGTTGAACAGAATCTACTTGGTAATAATAGTTTATATATCCAAGATGAATCAGCGGGTATTAAAATTACATTGCCTGAATTATCGACAACAAGCATCGTAAAAGGTGATAATCTAATAATTATCGGTGAGTTGGGGTTTCCCTATAATGAAGGAACAATTGATGTTAAAAGCGAATCTGGGATCAGCGTTGAAAAAACAGACCACATCTTTCAATTACAAAAAGTTTCTACAGGGAGTGTGGGTGAGAATATTGAAGGAAACTTAGTTGGCTTGATCGGAAAAGTTGTAGAAACGAGTGGTAATACATTTTTTATTGATGATGGATCAGGTCGAGTTAAAATTTATATTAAAGATTCTACCCAAATTAATAAGCCATACATGCGCCAAGGTTATTATGTAAGTGTCATTGGAATTGTCAGTCAGTACAAAGAGGAATATCGAGTTTTACCACGATATAATTCAGATTTGTATGTTAGTAAGTCACCAATTTCGGAAAATGTATTGGGTGTAATTGACGAACTTCCAGATACTGGTAATTGGAATTTAGTTACCAGTCTAATATTCTTTGTGGTCGGAATACTTGGATTATTTATGAGTAGTTTGGCGCAAAGATTCATGCTGCGCGACAAGAAGTGTGTTGTGTAATAAGTTGGCTACAGTTAATGGACCAATTCCCCCAGGATTTTTGCAAAAATAAATATTTTTATCTAAAAACTTTTCCGTGATAATGTCATTGCCAATATCTATTAGGGTTGATCCTTCAGAAATATCTTCTGGCTCAAGAACATTTGTTCCGTTGGTTGCAGTAATTATGATTTTGCTTTCACGGGTGTATTTCCCAATATTATTTTCACTACTGTTAATGACATTAACAATGGCGCGTTGATTACTTAAAAAAATGCTTAATGGTTTACCGACTAATATCCCATAGCCAATAATTGAAATTGAAACTCCAGCTAAATCAGGGATTTCATAAGTGTTTAATGGTGTTTTATAATTAATAACAGGGAATAGGTTTGTTTCTTTTAATATCTGAAGTGTAGCCAAGATTATCGGACTAAGTAAATTGGATTGGTTATAGACTAACTGGCCCAAGTTTTTTGGATGTAACACATCAACATCTTTAAATGGATTAATTGCTTTTATTATCTGTTCCTCAATAAAGTCTGGTGGTAGTGGCAGTTGAACAATAATTCCATTAATTTGTTGATCAGCATTAAATTCTTTAATTGCGTCAATAATCTTGATTGGAGGAAAACTTGTTGGGAACGATTTTTTTGTAAAAGTTATACCCACTTTTTTGGCGGTAGTTTCTTTAATCCTAATATAAGTCTGTGAGGGTTGATGATCGCCAACAAGAATACTTGCTAAACCAACTTTTAACTTACGGTTTTGGATTATATCTTGGGTGGATTTATTAATTTTTTCAGCGATGGGTTTACCGCTTAGGATTGTTGCCGACATTTTCCCATTGTATCACGCTGGATTGGTTAATCTTAAGAAAAGGTACGGCCAAAAATCCATTGGAATGCCGGTGATGTTACAGGGGTATTTTGCTCTTGATAAACGGGGACTAAGCAAGCTTCGTTTTTCAAAGATCCACTGGCGTCATCAGTTGCGCGAATAATCCCAACAACCTTACCTTGGATTGTAAACTTTTTTCCGATAATTGGTTCAAATGCAGGATTGGCAGGCAGGAGAGCAATATAATCATCCACCTGATAAAATTTTTTAAGTGTTGTGGCGTCTTCTAATAAAGCCACCACAATATCGCCATTACTGGCTTTTGAGGTTGGGGCGACAATTGCGATGTCGCCAGGTTTAATTCCAGCGTTAATCATGCTTTCTCCTTTTACGCGAAGAGCAAACGCGGTAGGATTGCCTCTTAAATAACTTTTTTTGATATTAATATATTTTTCAATATTTTCTTCAGCCAAGAGTGGATAACCAGCCTGAATTTGGCCAATTAAGGGTATACGTAATTCTTGTTTACCAGTATCACTGATACCGAGTTTTAGGACTCGGATTCCACGAGCTTTACCGTTGCGTTGAATGAACCCTTTTTTCTCAAGTGCATCGAGGTGGATTGAGGCTCCTCGAATTGAATTAACCCCCAGTGAGTCACGAAGCTCTCTTACAGTTGGGGGAAAACCACTCTGTTCGATCCCGTCGGTAATGATTTGTAAAACCTTTTCTTGACGTTTTGTAAGAAGTTGTGGTTCTATCTGTCTACTATTCATTTCGGTGTTATGTTTACCAGTAGACTATATGTTCCAGGAAAGTAATTGTCAATGGTAGTTTATCTTGTCACTTGGGTTTGTTTCGTTTGACACGAGTTTTGCTCTCCTGTATAAAAAGTTTATCTATGGTGGAAAAAATACTTAATTGGTGTTGCCAAAGTAATGTAAATATTGGACTGTTGTGGTTTATGATCCTTGGGTTATTTATTTGGGTAATTATTCTCACGATCATGTTGATGTCTTTAAGGAAATTTATGATTAAGATTTTTGGAGATTCTAAAAAAGATGATTTAAAAGGGATATTAGTGGAATATTTACAAAGAATTGGAGGGTTACAAATTAAAGTTAGTGAGCTCGATAAATTATTATTGGATTTAAATAGAAAGAGTAAACAGCATATTTCAAAAATGGGAATTGTTAGATATAACCCGTTTGATGATACCGGTGGAAATCAAAGTTTTGTTTTGGCACTTCTTGATGATTATGATAATGGGGTGGTGATTACAGGCTTATATAATCGAGAGCAATCACGTATTTATGCCAAACCAGTTAAGATGGGTAAAGAGAACGGTTTTGAATTCTCTAAAGAAGAGATCGAAGCAATCACCTCTGCTCAAATAATGGTAGAATAAAAAAATGAACGACGATTTAACTTTAGACGAAACGAAGTTACCAGAGATTCATCATGTGGGATTATTCCAGAAATTAATAATAAAAATTCAAGCATTATCAAAACAACAGAGATTGGGAATTGTGATGGCTGTTTTAGTTGTAATAGTCGTCAGTATTTTTATAGGAATATTCTTTTTAACAAAGACTCCCAGTAATCCAATAGTTACACCCACATTAGTAATTAAAAATCCACAAATAACACCAACAAACCCTGAAGAACCAAAAAATATGATACTACCATTAAATGGTGAAAAGGTTACCGAAACGCGATATAAGGAAATTACTGCAAAACGTCCGCTTGCAATTGTAGTTGAAAATCATCCCGATGCACGTCCGCAAATTGGTTTAGATCAGGCTGATATTGTGTTTGAGACACTGACCGAAGGAGGCATTACTCGTTTTATTGCAATGTTTTATTCAAAAGAACCAACGGTGGTTGGTCCAGTACGTTCGATGCGAAAATATTTTCTAGATTTTACTGGTGGGCTGGGTAATCCAGTATATATGCATGTCGGTTATGCCGAAAGTACCAATCCTGAAGCGAATGCAATTGGGGCGTTAAATACAGGTGGTTATAATACGCTTGGTTTTACTAATATATGGTGGCGAGCCAGTGGACGATCGGCACCCCATAATGCTTACGTTAGTACCAAAGATTTGTGGGCAGGAGCCCTTGAGCGTGGATGGACGACTGCCGCCGTATCGAGTTTGTGGGAATTTAAAGATCCCGAGGTAACACCCAATGTAACAAATCCAAACATTTCCGTTGATTGGGGAGCATGGGCAGACCATGGGTTTGATGTGAAGTGGCAATACGATCTAACTCAAAATAAGTATTTACGATTCTACGATAACACGGCACATACTGATGAGTTAAGTAAGAATCAGTATTTTGCGAATACCATTTTAGTATTGTTTACTCAACAGCAATTGGCTGATGATGGTACAGCTCGAATTACAATCAAAACGAATGGAACTGGAAAAGCATTAGTTTTTGAAGACGGAAAAGTCATTGCAGGAACTTGGTATAAGGAATCTGCCAAAGATTATTTTAGAGTTAAAGATGCGATTGATAAAGTGGTACAATTTAATAGAGGATTAACTTGGGTAATGGTTGTTCCTTTAGATAGCAATGTCACTTATTAAGCCAGATGAAACAATTGACGCCGAATATAATTTAGTTGATAAAGCGTTATTAGATCTATTTACCTCTCGTGTTCGAATTAAAATATTAAACATTTTTGTACCTCGTCCCGATGAAATGTTTTATGTGCGGGAAGTAACTCGGATGGTGAATGAAGAAGTAAATGCAGTTCGTCGTGAATTAGAGCGGCTTAAAGCAATTGGGTTTTTAACTACTGAGCAACGTGCAAATCGTCTCTATTATAAAGTTAAAATTGATTTTCCTTTCTATTACGAAATACTTCGAATTATTGGTAAAACAACCGGCCTAGCTCATATTATCCATACGCAGTTTGATAAAACAGAACGAATTAAATTTTTAACCTTAAGTGCCAGTTTTGTACAGCGTAAAACGTCCCAACCGAATGAGATTGATATGTTGATTGTTGGGAAATTAAATCTGGAAAAGTTACAAGAGGTGATACGTCGATATGAACAACAGATCAAACGGGAGATTAATTATTCGGTGATGACGGAGGATGAATTTGATTTTAGGAAAAAACGGGGAGATGCATTTATTCGATCCGTGCTTTCTCAGCTTCAAATTGTGGTCATAGGTGATGAACATCAACTTTATCAGTAAATCATAACTGAATAAGTTAAGATACATATGCGACATTGAAGGATGACGCATACGGGGATTAG
>CAZZFC010000017.1:0-8430 GCA_964653325.1 uncultured Candidatus Saccharibacteria bacterium
ATGTTGATATATCAACCTTTCCGGACATTCTAAGAGACCGTTTTTGAACGGTGCCCTGTCTGCGGAGGGTGGCGCAGCCAGCGCTGCCCCTACCAATTCTTCGATTTCACTTTTGGTGAGTCCGGTGGGGTTCGAACCCACGACACCCGGCTTAAAAGGCCGGTGCTCTACCAGCTGAGCTACGGACCCACAAAGATATTGAATTATTATACTTGAATTTTAACGATGATCAAGCCTCTTTTGACTTAAAACGCTCCAAACCAAGAAGTACCATTAACGAAAGAATGACCGTACTAATTGCCAACACATACAAACCCATCCCAACTGCAATCCCAATTCCCGATGCAACCCAAAGCCCGGCAGCAGTAGTTATACCTTCAACATGTTCGTTCCGATGCATAATTACTCCACCACCAATAAACCCAACCCCAACTAATATTGAACCAATAAACTGGGCCGGATTAAACATCTCTGGAGTTGATAAATCTTTAAGACCACTGATCGCAATTAGAGTAAATAATGCTGATCCCATACACACAAAAATATGGGTACGAATTCCAGCAGGTTTATGAGCACTTTCCCGCTCAATTCCAATCATTCCTCCAAGTATTGCCGAAATGATTAACCTTAAAATTAAATTGATTTCATTCATGTTGACTTTGTAGCTGCTTTAATTTAAACATAAATAGTTTACCTTTGGAACGGGCATTTGGATAATCAGCAACAAATTGCAAAGCTTGAAGTAACAAATTGCGAGGTAATTCTTTGGCTAATTTAATATATAAAGATTTATGTGATAGATCATGTAAAGATTCAGCTAATTCACAACCAAAGATTTGAAATTCTTGAGAAACATTTGTATCGGGATGTTCAATTTTTTCCTTTACTACTTTAAAGTCATTTGTAAATTCGACCATATTTAAATGATAATTGATTTAAGATTAGAGTTCAAATAATTGATCTACCGATTTAAAATGCTCAATATCTTTTGTCTCAATTACAATGGCAATTACATCAACTCTTAAAGTTAGATTTGTTAACCTATTAGCTAAAACATAAATATTAAGTGCATCTTTAATTTGTTTGATTTTTGTTTTGGAAATTGAATCAAGTGGACCAATCGATCCAATTTTGTTTAATGAACGTACTTCCACAGCAATTAACGTATTCACATCTTCTCGGATCAAAATATCAATTTCATGATGATTTTTATATCGCCAATTGGTAGCAATTATTTCGTATCCAAGATTTTTAAGAAATTCTTGAGCAATGTTTTCACCTAATTTGCCGGTTTGAATATGTATCGGGTCCAATATTATACCGTTAAAGAAGATTTCCGCTTTTTTTCACGTAAATAATATAATTTTGCACGTTTTACTTTATTGTGTTTCTTTATTGTCACACTAACAATATTTGGAGAAAACAAAGGGAAAATTCGCTCAACCCCAATGTCGGTTACACCAATTTTTCTCACCGTAAAAGTTTTACTCACACCTTCACCACGTGTGGCGATTACAATACCTTCAAAATTTTGTACACGAACCCCACCTGCTTCTTGAATTTTACTACCGACAATAACAATATCACCAACTTTAAAATCTTCAATTTTTCTTGTATTGGAAGTAGTTTTGGGTGCTTTGTTAGCTGTTTCGCTAACATGTTCCTCAACTGTTTTTTTCGCTATTTCGTTTGGCATGGGTGAATTGTATCATACCGTCTTTATTTAGACTAACCGTAATTATTTCACCTGGTATTAATTTATTAGTTAACATCAAATTCGAAATCCCATTCTCTATTTCTTTTTGGATCAGCCTTTTCAGCGGCCGAGCACCATAGTCGGGTTCATATCCATTTTTAGTTAGGTAGGTTTTTACATTATCTTTCACGACTAAACCAAAATTTTGAGAATTTACCAGATTTTCAGTAGATTTAAGTTGAATCTCTACAATCTTACTCAAATCTTCTTTGGACAATGGATGAAATATTACAAAATCATCGATTCGATTTAAAAATTCTGGTCGAAACTTTTGTTTTAGGATCTGTTCAATCTGATTTTCAAATGCATCAAGTGAAAGTTGTTTTGATTGTGAATTTTGCATTAATTCACTACCTAGGTTTGAAGTGAGAATAATTATTGTATTTTTAAAATCAACTGTTCTTCCCTTACCATCGGTTAATCTGCCTTCATCCATAATTTGAAGCAGTAAATTAAATACATCATCGTTAGCTTTTTCAATTTCATCAAAAAGAATAATTGAATATGGATTTCGGCGAACTCGTTCGGTCAGTTGACCTCCTTCGTCATAACCAACATACCCTGGAGGGGATCCAATTAAACGGGCAAGCGTGTGTTTTTCCTGAAATTCACTCATATCATGCCGAATAACGTGTCGTTCATCGCCATATAATATTTCGGCTAAAGCCTTGGCTAATTCCGTCTTCCCTACTCCGGTAGGTCCCAAAAACATAAATACCCCAATTGGCTTGTTAGTTTGTTTTAAACCTGTGCGTGCTCGGCGGATTGCTGAACTTACAGCCTTAACAGCTTCATCTTGCCCAATGATCCTTTTATGTAAATCGGCTTCAAGCGTTAATAGGCGATTCTTTTCTTCCTGAGTTAAATCTTTAATCGGAATTCCAGTCATTTTAGATAACACACTCGCAATATCTTCGACCGTTACAGTCGGCATTTCCGTGGCCTTATCTTTTAACCAAAGTTCCTCAATTTCATTTTCTGTTTGTTTTAATTGCTTTAATTTTTCTTCATACTCCTTGTTTTGCTCATCATCTTTATTTGATTTTGCCGCACTAAGTTCTTTTTCAAGCTGACTAATTTCTTTACGGACTTCTTCTAAATTACTAGGCGGAACAATTGATCGTAGACGAACTTCCGCACATGCTTCATCAATTAAATCAATTGCTTTATCGGGTAAAAAACGATCGTTAACATAGCGAGCGGATAATTCGGAAGCGGCAATTAAAGCTGCATCTTGAATTGAAACTCGATGATGAGCCTCATATTTATCTTTTAAGCCCCTAAGTATTTGGATTGTTTCTGTAACATTATTTTCGGAAATAATCACTGGTTGAAACCGCCGCTCAAGCGCTGCATCTTTTTCGACATATTTTTTATATTCATTTAATGTTGTAGCGCCAATTGCACGTAAATCACCACGCGCAAGGGATGGTTTAAGTAAATTAGAAGCATCAATGGCACCTTCCGCTCCACCCGCACCAACAATTGTATGTAACTCATCAATAAATAATATAAGCTTGTCCTTATTTTGCTCGATTTCTTTTAAGATATTTTTTAAGCGATCTTCAAATTCACCACGATATTTCGTACCGGCAATAAGAGCACCTAAATCTAGGGCCAATAATCGTTTATGGCGTAAAGTTTCGGGAATATCATGATTAATTATTTTTTGGGCTAACCCTTCTGCGATAGCTGTTTTACCTACTCCAGGTTCACCAATTAAAACAGGATTATTTTTCCGTCTTCGGGAAAGGATATTAATTACTCGATCAATCTCTCCTTCCCGCCCAATCACAGGATCAAGCAGTCCGGCAGCAGCATCTTTCGTTAAGTCTCGGGTATATTCGTCAAGCCCTGGAGTATTCGATTGTTCTTTAACACTTTCACCGTCAGCAATTCCCTGGCCCACTAATTTAATCACACTCGCTCGCACCTTGGTAAGATCGATCGCATATTTACGTAAGGTTTGAGCGGCTAAACCTTCACCTTCACGAATTAAACCAAGTAAAATATGTTCACTCCCAACATAATTATGATTTAATTGATGAGCTTCATCAAAGGCCAACTCTAAAACTCGTTTGGCACGTGGTGATAATTCGGTCACTTGAGTATTCGTCGTACCTTTTGGGACTAAATTATATAAATATTTTTCTAAATCAGTAATTGTTATTCCTAAATCCGAAATTACCTTTTGGGCTACTTGTTTTTCTTCTAAAAGAGCCAGCAACAAGTGTTCGGTATCTACCAGTTGATGGTTATTGGCTTGGGCAATTTGGGCGGCATCGGCAACTACTTTTTTGGCTCGCTGTGTAAAATAATCCATAATATTTATTGATTGACGTTTTGGCTCTTTGTTATTTATATCTGAATTAACGGTTCGATAATCATAAAATGGAGATTCTTTATCAAAACCGAATGGTGGATAATGATTGGATTGAAATCCAGAATTATTTCGTTCTTTTGCAGCGCAAACTTCACATAAACTACGAATATGTTGCCCGTGTTGATCTATTTGCGTGATCTGAACTGTTGCTTCATTCATTCCACAATTTTCACAAATCATATAGATATTTTAGCACTTTAGTCAATGGTCTGCTAGTGATCATTTAATGGCACTTCTCCTTCATTTGACGAGGATAAATTTGGAACTAAGAGTTTATTCGCAATCATTTTATAGGATCCATCATCCTGTTTGGAAATACGTCCTTGGCACAACACGATCGAATCGACGGAGATACTCCGAGCACCATTTTGGTAAACATCAGGAAAAACTACAATCTCTATTGAACCAGAATCATCATTCACAGTTAAAAATGCCATTTCTCGACTATCTTTTTTAGTCATAACAACACTTTTTCGAGTAACGTATCCACCCAATACAATCGATTGGTTTTCTAAATCTTCAGTTAAATCAGAAAGCAGGCCGGTGATGAACTGTTTAATTTTTTGTAAATTGCCACTGTGTGGGTTATCGGTAAAATAATATCCAAATACTTCTTTTTCCCAGATTAAAACTTGTTCTTGATTTACTTCCCCTAAAAGAGGGATTTTACTAACAATTGGGAAACTCGATAACTTATCATCTCGTCCAAACAAATTATGTTGACCATTACTTTGCTGTTTATAAAACTTACTACTTGCTTCCAAATATTCAGGTAAAACTTTTATTAAGGAGGATCGATTCGCAAAACTTGATAGGGCACCCGCATATATTAAACTCTCCATAACTTTTCGATTAATAAATTGGCCATCCACGCGACTGCAAAAATCGATAAAGTCAACAAATTCGCCTTTTAGTTTACGCTCATTAACAATCGCAGTAATTGCGGTATCACCAACATTTTTAATCGCACTTAACCCATAACGAATAGCTTTATGCTCTGAATCTATTATTTCAATTGAAAATAACACATCCGATTTGTTAATATCTGGAGGCAAAATTACGATATCTTTGGATTTCAGTTCATTAATAATAGCTGCAACTTTTTCGGTGTTATGATGTTCATTCGATAATAATGCGACATAAAATTCAAGTGGATATAATGCTTTTAGATACGCAGTTTGATAAGCTAATAGTCCGTAGCTGGCGGAATGTCCACGATTAAACCCATATGCTGCAAATTTTTCAATGAAGTCAAATACCGTCTCCGCTTCTGTTTTTGTATAACCTTGTTTTTCGGCACCATCAATAAACCCTTTTTTCTCTTTCTCCATTAAATCTTTCTTCTTTTTACCAATTGCTCGACGTAATAAATCAGCTCGACCTATCGAGTAACCAGCCATTAAACTAGCAATTGAGAGACATTGTTCTTGATAGGCAATAATTCCATAGGTATCACCTAATACATTTTTTAAATCTTTATGCGGATAAGTAATTTTTGAAGCATCTTTTTTACGCGCAATATACTCTGGGATCATTGCCATCGGACCCGGACGATACAAAGCGCACATCACGCTTAAATCTTCAAAACGATCCGGCTGTAAATCCTTATTTAATTGACGATATCCACTGCTTTCCATTTGGAAAACACCTGTGGTATCACCATTTTTTAACATTTCAAAAACTTTTGGTTCATCTAATGGGATTTTATAAATATCAATATTAATTTGATAATTTTGTTCGATCAATTTAACCGCATCTTGAACTACACTTAAAGTTCGTAATCCTAAATAATCCATTTTCAATAACCCAATCGCATCATCCACCGCATTTAAATCCAAACTATACATATCATATTGGGTCAGAATCCGACTAGTTCGCCGATCTAAAAAGAGCGGGGTATATTCTACGATAGGTTTATCGGCCACAATCACTCCAGCCGCATGTGTACCAGAATGACGAGCACTACCTTGAATTTTCTTGGCCAAATCGATGACTTTCTTAACATCAGGATTAGAATCGCATAGCGCCTTTAATTCGGTAACTTCATTAACAGCTTCTTCAACCGAAATATGGAATCCTTGCTTAGGTTGTGGAATTAATTTCGCAACTTTATCCGCAAAACTATAAGGCATCCCAAGCACTCTTGCCACATCCCGTACTGCAGCTCTTGTTTCCATCGTTCCAAAGGTACAAATTTGGGCGACTCTATCTTCGCCATAGCGTTTAATTGTATAGTCAATTACCATATCTCGAGCATTATCCTGAATATCCAAATCAATATCCGGTGGCGATGGGCGCTCAGGATTTAGAAAACGTTCAAAAGGTAAATCGTAATAAAGTGGATCCAGTGGACTGATGTTTAAAATATAATGTACCACAGACCCAACCGCCGATCCCCTTGCAATTGCTAAAATATTTTTTTCTTTACAAAACTTTGCTAGATCTTCATAAATTAAAATATACGGACTAAACCCTTTATCTTTAATAATCCCCAACTCTTTTTCAATTCGATTAATTACCGTTTCATTTAGGTCAGGATATTTATTGGACGCATTGTCATATACGACTTTCCGTAAATATTCATCGGCGGTTAAACCCCCTGGAATTTCATAATTTGGGAAAATCATTTTACCCATCGGAAGTTGATAATCATCTGTAATCTTACTGGCAATTAAAAGTGAATTATCGATGACTTCCGGTAAATCTGAAAAAGCCGTGAGCATTTCATCTTTAGTTTTTAAATAATAATCCGGTGAATCTATCATCGTAAGTTTACGACTTGGATCATTCATTAAATCCTTCGTTTGAATCGCCAAAAGAGCATCTTGAGCTTCGGCATCTTCTTTATTCACATAATGGATATCATTTGTTGCAACCATTGGTAAATCGAACTCCGTAGCAAGTTGTTGCAATCCCTTATTTACTTTGGCCAGATAACGGGAAAGTTCACTATCTGGATGTTCAGAATCATGCCGTTGTAATTCGATAAAATAATTTTCTTTCCCAAAAATATCTAAATACTCTTTTAACATTTCTCTAGCTGTGTCATAAGACTTGAAAAGCAATGCTTGAGGTACTTCTCCTTGAATACATCCAGTTGAGCTTATTAAACCTTCGGCATATTGTTTTAAAACCTGTTTATCGATTCGTGGCTTATAATAAAATCCTTCTAAATGTGAAATCGTCGATAGTTTAAGAAGATTCTGATATCCTTGGTAGTTTTTTGCGAGTAATAAGATATGAAAAGGTTCGCGATCTATACTGCCCTGCTTATCTTGTAGTGTCCGTGGAGCTAGGTATGTTTCGGTGCCAATTATTGGTTTAATGCCTGCTTTTTTAGCCGCGGTATAAAATTTAATAATCCCATGCATCGCCCCATGATCTGTTAATGCAATCGCTGGCATCCCGTTTTCTTTTGCTTTATGAATTAAGTCCGGTACCTTACTCAAACCATCTAACAATGAATATTCACTATGAACATGTAAGTGGACGAATGACATATTCTAAACTCTATCAGAGCGAGTTGAACTTACAAGGTGAGATTTAATGCTTGGCTTAAACAACTACTTAAGCTATGTTAGTTTGATCCGCCGATAAGGCGGATTAATACCGAAGGTAAAGTTGCCGCATCAACTTGCCCTTTGTGTTCACGCATGATTTGACCAATCAGAAATTGCAGAGCGTTACTTTTACCTGCTTTTAAATCATTTACGGCATCTGGAAAATTATTAATCACGGCTAGAATTTGGTCCTCAGTTAATATCGTATTCTTACTAGATACTGATTGATCCAATTGTTTATTTAAATAATCACGCATTTCATTAATACTTTTTCGATTAATTACTACTTTAGCGATTTCGTTTTGTGATTTTTGCGGATTTTCTCTTACTAATTGTAAATACATCTGATTCTTTTCTTGATTATGGGCAATTTGATTAGCAAATGGTTCGTTAACTCCCGACTCAATCAATTCAAGTTCATAAACCCAAGGCATTTTTGGTAAATTTTGAGATAACTCATTAATATATTCATCGTCAAAAACAAAGGGAGGGATATCTGGTTCCGGGAAATATCGATAATCATGTGCGTTTTCTTTAGAACGTTGAATAAATGTAATTCCCTTCTTTTCATCCCAACCTCGTGTTTCTTGGTTTAGTATTTCTCCAATTTCTAAAGCTTTGATTTGACGGTCAATTTCATAATTGATTGCATTTCGCATAAATTTAAAACTATTAATATTTTTTACTTCTACACGATAATTCGGTAAATCAGATTGATCTTGTTTTTTAAC
>CAZZFC010000018.1:0-8415 GCA_964653325.1 uncultured Candidatus Saccharibacteria bacterium
AAAACAACGAGGGCTATTGACTGTTGTTTCTTAGCTCCGACAATCATCCCCACGACAACAACTAAACCAATAAACGCCAAACTCACGCCTAATCCCCAAGCACTTTTATAAACAAAGAGATTAATCAGTAGTGTAATACTAACGATGATTAACAATAGTTGTTTGGGAAGCTCTATCGTAGCAAATGGATCCATTGCAATGTTCCTTCTTGCGACAAAAAGCAATGCAACCATTACTGCAAGAATAACTGGAAATAATGAAATTAGTCCCATTGACTAATTATAACCTAACACTTGGGAATATATTACCGTTTGCTATATTGGGGGGCTTTACGTGCGCGTTTCAAACCGTATTTTTTACGTTCTTTCATGCGTGGATCACGAGTTAGTAAATTAGCATCCTTTAATAATGGTCGTAAATTTGCATCAAGTTCAACCAACGCCTTGGCTAATGCCAGCTGACATGCCACCAGTTGACTTTTAACTCCACCACCGGAAAGTTTAAACGAAATATCAAACCCCTTAACCTCACGTCCCGTAACTTTAAATGGCTTTAATAAAAATTCTTGATCCAATTTTGACGGAAAGATTTTATCAATATTTGCACCGTCATCAAAAACGAACACACCTTCACCTTGACTCATTTTTACCCGCGCAATTGAAGTTTTGCGTCGACCCGAAATCCAAATTGTTTTTTCAAGTTTTTTTACCATTTTTATAATTCTAATAAAACCGGCTTTTGTGCCTCTTGTTCGTGTTCGGGTCCATTATACACGTATAATTTCTTAATCAATTGACTCGCCAGACGACTTTTAGGTAACATTCTTTTTACGGCCAGCCAAATAATTTTACTTGCATTTTTCTCTCGTAAAGTCTTTACATTTAATGTTTTAAGTCCACCGGGATATTGGGTATGATAATTATATTGCTTATCCATTTCTTTATTTCCGGTTAATACGACGTCATTCGCATTTACCACAATTACATAATCTCCCATATCCCACTGGGGTGAGTAGTAGGCATGATTTTTACCTTGTAATATTTTTGAAATTTCAGTAGCAAATCGCCCTAAGGTTTTACCTTTGGCATCGATTAAATACCAGGCACGTTTGATTTCATTGGGTTTAGGTAATATAGTCTTCATTTTTTCTCTTCCTGCTTGTTATTATCTTCCTTTACTCCTTTGCTTACTTTAGCTTCTTTTTCCTTTTTAGGCTTTTCGGTTGGTTTATCAACTAATTCGATTACTGCTTCCTCCACTGCATCTCCTGGACGTTTACCAATTTTAATAATTCGGGTATATCCACCTTTACGATCTTTCACTCTTTTGGCAATATCGTTAAGTAATTTGTCGATTACTTCTTTTTCAAAGATTACTTTTTCTAGTAAAAATCGAGCGTGTTGCCCACCTTTAACTGCTTTGGTAATCAATGGCTCAACATATGGCCGTAATGCTTTAGCCTTAGTAATAGTAGTGGTAATTTTTTCGTACTTGAAAAAAGAAGTCGCCAAGGACCTTAAGATCGCTTTAGTATGTTCAGTATCACTGCCAAGTTTTGTCTCTTTTTTTCCTTTACGCATTGTTGTTTATTCAGTTGCATTGTCAATTTTCTTTAACACCATCTTCACGGTTTTTGGACCGATATTTTTGACATGGGCTAAACCTTCTTCACCGGCGGCTTTAACTTCTTCGGCAGTTTCATATCCCGCTTTTTTAAGGGTATTCAATACTCGAGTAGGAAATCCTAGTTCTTCTAAATATGTTCCCTTTTCTGCTTTTGGTGCCGTTACCGTAATTTCTTCCTTTGGCGCCGAATAAACCTTTGTATCTCCAGCCAAAAGCTCAAAATGATCTCGTAAAATTACACTGGCTTGTTGAATTGCTTCTTTCGGGGTAATTGAACCATTGGTTGTAATATCCATAATTAATCGATCTAAATCGGTATTATGACCTACTCGGGTATTTTCGACTGTAAAGCTGGATAAAATCACCGGTGAAAAATTGGCATCAACTAAAATAACCCCAATTGGCTTCTTTTCGTTTTCAACTGGTAATCGATATCCTTGACCGTATTCAACCGTCAGTTCAATTTTCAAGTGACTTTTCTTATCCGATAAAGTAGCAATATGTAAATCTTTATTTAAAACCTCAAGACCGGTTGGGCATTTTAAATCAGAAGCATTAACATCACTTTCACCGGAAGCATCTAGTGTAACAATTGTTGTTTTAACCTGGGTCATTAAAAAATGCACTTGCTTCAAGTTTTGGATTAACTGCACTACATCTTCATGTACTCCGGGAAGAGCCGTAAATTCATGGTTAACACCATCGATTTTTACTTTAGTTATTGACGCACCCATTAAATGACCGAGCATCACACGACGTAATGCATTACCTAATGTATGACCAAATCCCCGTTCCAATGGCTCAAGCGCCACAATCTCGCGGTTTTTGGTCGGGCTTTCTACAATTGTATATTTAATTTCGTATGCTGGCATAATTACCTCGAATAATACTCAATAATTAGCTGAAGATCAATATCCGATTGGACATCATCTTCGGTTGGTAGCGATTTTACCACACCGCCGGTTCCCTTGCGTTGTAACCAAGTAGGAACAACTGCTTCTTTAGTTTCTTCTAATAATTTAGCAGTTGCTTCCGTCCCAGCTAGCTTTGGATGCAAACTAATTATTTCCGTAACCTTAACATTATATGATGGAATATCAACTTCTTTACCATTAACTTGCACATGACCGTGATTTACCATCTGCCGAGCACCTTTACGGGTTTTCGCAAGTCCTAGTCGAAACACCACATTATCAAGCCGACGCTCTAGAAGCTGCATTAAAATAAAACCGGTGTTGGCTGGATTTTTACGAGCTTCTGCGAAATAGCGTCGGAACTGGCGTTCTAAAATTCCATAAATAAATTTTAATTTTTGTTTTTCATCTAATCGAATTCCATAAACTGATTTACGATTCGGTCGCCCCGTTGACTGAGTGTTTGTTTCCACAGGTGAATCCGGCAGTAAGTGAAACCTACGCAATACTTTTTTCTGTGGTCCAATATATCTTGCCATTGTTATACTCTCCTTCTTTTCGGTGGCCGACACCCATTGTGGGGCATTGGGCTAATATCGGAAATTGAAGTAATATCTAGTCCCGCGGCGCGAATTGCACGAATCGCGGCATCACGACCTAATCCAATCCCCTTCACAAATACATCCACCTTTTGCATTCCTCGTTCTTTAATTCGATCCGCCACGTTTTGCACACTCATCGTCGCCGCATATGGCGTAGATTTACGTGCCCCTTGAAAACCAGATGCACCCGCACTTCCCCATGCCACGACTTTATCATTATTATCCGAAACAGTAATTAAAGTATTATTAAAAGTGGCAGTTACATAAACTTTACCTTCTGTCGAAATTTTAGTTTGTTTCTTTTTGATCGATTGTGCGGTTTCTTTTTTTCTTGCCATAACTTAAGTTTTTGACACTGCTTTTCTCACACTGATTCCAGAAACGGCTTTGCGTGGACCTTTGCGTGTGCGCGCATTATACCTGGTTCGTTGCCCCCGTACGGGTAAACCTTTGCGATGACGACTTCCGCGATATGACTTAATGTCAATTAAACGCTTAATATTATCTTTCACTTTTCTGGCAAGTTCGCCCTCAACCATATATTCTTTTTCGATAAGTCCGCTTATGTGACTTAAGTCATCTTCAGTCAAGTCCTTAGCTCGCATATCCGGGTTTAAATTAAGCTTCACAATAATGACATCAGCTAAACTATAACCAATACCTTTAATATAAGCTAGCGAGTACCTTAATTTTTTATTATCTGGTATGTCAATTCCTACAATTCGTGCCATAATTAACCTTGTCTTTGTTTGTGTTTTTTCGTCTTACAAATCACCGCAACCCGACCTCGACGATGGATCGTTTTGCAATTTTTACATATTTTTTTAACTGACGGTCGGACTTTCATATGTTTTATTCTCTCTTCCTCGATACACGATTCTACCATGCTCTAGATCATATGGAGAAAACTCCATTTTGACGTAATCGCCAGGCAGGACTTTTATATATCCGCGCCTTAACTTCCCAGCTAAAACTGCAAATACAATTTTTGCCTGTGTCTCGCCCTCAACTAAATCCAGCTGAACTCGAAACGTGGTGGCGGGTAGTGTTTCCACTACTACCCCTGATCGTACAATTACATCTTTCGTCTGTGGCATTCTACGGGCAGATTTTAACGTAAATATACATAATTAGCAAGGGATTAATCCGCTTTGGTCATGATAACTGGACCATTTTTAGTCACCGCGACCGTATGCTCAAACATCGCAGAAAGTGACCTATCTTTTGTAACCGCGGTCCAGCCATCAGAAAGGATTGTGACTTGATAAGACCCCACCATATACATCACTTCAATGGCTAAAACCATACCTTCTTTAATTAATACTCCTTCACCAATTTCGCCAAAACAAGGAATCTCAGGATCTTCGTGCAAATCAACCCCAACTCCATGCCCCACGAAAATTCGCACCACATTAAAACTAGCTCCTTCAATTGCTTGCTGCATCGCATAACTGACTGCACCAATCCGATTTCCTATTTGTGCTTGATCAATTGCATTATTCAACGCCATTTGTCCAACTTGTAATAACTTATCTTTCTCCTGATTAGACTTGCCAACTACCCTTGTTTTTGCCATGTCCGTATGAAATCCTTGATATTTAATTCCAAAATCTAAAGTCAATATATCACCATCTTTTAAGACTCGATTACTTGGAATCCCGTGGACAATTTCCTCATTAATACAAGTCACTAAGCTATGTTCATAACCTTCATACCCTTTAAACGACGGTATTACTTGATTTTGTTCACACAACTCATCGGCAAGTTGATCTAAACTAATCGTTGTTATCCCATCTTGAGCTTGCCGTAATAATTCATCTAGAATAAATGCCAAAATCTTGCCACCAACCTGCATCTTTTGGATTTCTTTATCGGTTTTTAGAATAATCATTATTGAGGTTTAATTAATGTATGAGTCTCTTCTAAATGAAAACAAATCTCATTAAAAATAATTTCCGGCGCTGGACTACCATCAACTTCAATTACCCGATAACCATCATCTTTAAATTTTTGTAACAACGGGAATGTAACATTCTGCGCAATTTCAAGTCGCCTTCTGATTGCTTCCTCAGTCTCGTCTTCCCGCTTTTCAATCTGGGCGCGCTTCTTCAACCTTTTAATAATTAAATCATGCGCTAAGTTAATATAAACAATGGCATCGATTTCACTCGGGAAAACTTCCTTCATCACCACATATTCTCCCGGATCACGCGGAAAACCATCAATTACATAATCTTTTTCCTGTGCATGTTTATTAAAAAATTCTTTGACAATTTTCACAATCAAATCGTCCGGAACTAATTCACCTTTTATCCAATACTGACGAGCTTCAATTCCGACTTGATTTTGATCTTCAAATAATTCACGAAGTATTTCCCCGACCGAAACAAACTGCATCCCATACTTTTCGGCCAGCAATCTTGCTTGGGTTGATTTACCAGAACCTTGTGGCCCCATTACAATAATTATCATAGTTAAGAAATAAATTTCTCGTATCCACGCGTAACCATCATTGACTCCATTGTCCGTACCGTTTCAATCGCCACCGACACAATAATCAATAAACTTGTTCCCCCTATGGAAACAATGCTTGAGATCGTTGGAAAAACTAATGTGAGCAATAAGGGTAAAATAGCAATTGTTCCCAAAAAAAGCGAACCCGGCACTGTGATACGAGTTAATAGTCGATTTAGAAATTCGATCGTGGCCGAACCTGGCCGAACTCCGGGAATAAATCCACCCTGCTTTTGTAAATTCTCGGCAATCCGCTCAGGATTAAATGTAACCGCGGTATAAAAAAAGGTAAACAAAACAACTAGCAAAAAATACATAATCATATAACTTGTCGATCCTTGATCAAAAAAAGTAGCGACTTGTTTGGCAATTTCGGCAACTTTTGGCATATTTAGTCCGGAAACGAAATTAGCAATCGTTCCAGGAATCATAACCAACGAAACTGCAAAAATAATTGGGATCACTCCGGCCTGATTGATTCGAAGGGGTAGATAAGTCATTTGTCCCATCGACTGCTTACCACCAGCTACCCGTCTGGCATATTGAACTGGAATTTGACGACGAGCTTCATTCACATAAACAATCCCCGCTATTGTGACTAAAGCCACACCTAAAAACAACAATAAATCAAAAGTGCTTTGAGTTGTTTGAGCACTTAACAATTGCGCAATTGAAATTGGTAAGCCGGAAATAATTCCGACACTAATTAATACTGAGATTCCATTTCCGATTCCATACTCAGTCAATAATTCCCCAATCCAAACAGCAAGCATTGAACCCGCCGTTAGAGTAATAATCATGGTTAATAAATCAATCGTATCAAGTGAACCGATAATGTTAGATTGGCGCAAAATAAAATAAACGGAAATTGACTGGACCGCCGCTAAAGGAACTGATAAAAGCCTTGTATACTGATTAATCTTGCGTTGACCTGACTCGCCCTCTTTTTGAAGTGCTTCCAGCTTTGGAATCACCATCCCGGCTAACTGTAAAACAATCGAGGCGTTAATATATGGATTAAGCCCCAGCGCAATAACTGAAAAATTCGCTAAAGCTCCGCCGGAAAACATATTTAATAGCCCCAAGAATTGCGATTGACTAAAAAGCTGTTTTAGCGCATTTAAGTCAACTCCCGGAATTGGGACATGCGCCACAATCCGATACACAGCGATAATGATTACCGAAAAGATTAACTTTTTCCGTAGGTCTGGTGTTTCCCATGCATTTCGAATATATCGGAGTGCTTTTTCAATCATACGTCATTATTCTACCATCAATATCGCTAGATCCAACCAATCATCACTCCAATTAATCTTAAAGTGATTAAAAATATCAGCAAGTTAATAATCGATGTAAATCCCATCATCGTTCCGACTAGAAATGGCTGTTTCCGATAAGTAAGAGCGACAAAAAGTAAATCAACCGCCAGCAGTCCAATTGCAATTCCAGGAAGAATCCAAATATAATTAAGGGTAACCAATCGTGCCGCACCTTGTTGAAAATTTAAAAGCGGAATTACTGGTGGCATTTTCGGTAAAGTTAAATACACCAACCAAAATGTACATTGGGTTAAAAATAATGACAAAACCGTATGAATAAATACTGTGTGATTTTTAAACATTGGTTAAATTAAAAATTTTTTTCGCATTTTGGGTTGTAATTTGATCAACAATTGTAACTTCACAATCTTTAACTTGTGCAATTGTTTCTGCCACATATTGTACCATCCATGGATAATTTACGCTGCCACGAAAAGGAACCGGGGCTAAAAGTGGTGCATCGGTTTCTAATAATAACTTTTCTAGTGGAATCATTTTTATCGCCTCTCGTAATCCTCCCGCTGACGGAAATGTTACGATTCCATTAATTCCGATGTAATATCCTAAATCTAATATCTGCTTAGACTCAGAAATAGCACCAGTAAAGCTGTGCCATACTCCATAGGCTTTTGGATACTTTTTTAAGATTGTAATAGTGTCTTCAAAGGCATCCCGACTATGAATAATGATTGGTAACTTCTGTTCAATACTAACTTCTATTTGACTTATAAATAACTCAATTTGATGATGCTTATATTTAAGTGTTTCGGGGTAATGATAATCTAGTCCGATTTCACCTACCGCAACTACTTTTGAGTGACTAATCCATTCAAGTACAGGGAAATTATCGCTTTTAATTTCTTCAGGATGAATCCCAATTGCAGCATAAACATTTTGGTTTTGAGCTGCAATTTCGACTACATTTGAAGTTGAATCATAATCCGTGCCGATCGTGATGATTGCATTTAATTTTTGTAATGACTGCTTTAGAATAATGTTCAGATTTGTCGAGTAGAATTTCTGAGTTAAATGGCAGTGGGTATCAATCATTTACTAATTATAGTTTAGTTGTACTAATTCCAAACCAACACATAATTTTGATACTATATATGTATGCGGAAAATTTCCCTGGTTAGGAAATTAGTGATTATTGTTATTGTAATATTTTTCAGCTCAATGGTAGTTGCCGATGTCCTCGACGACCTCGATCAACAATTAAAAGACACCCAACAGCAATTATCATCAACGATTAATGACAAAAACTCAACTACTAATAGATTAGCAGATTTAGAGAAACTAAAAAAACAATATGAAGGTACCCTAAGTTCAATTCAAAATAATTACCAACTCACCCGTTCCCAGATTGACGTTACCACAAGCTCACTTGAGCAAATAAACCAAGAAATTGAAAATACCAATCAGCAATTATCTGAAATTGAG
>CAZZFC010000019.1:0-8262 GCA_964653325.1 uncultured Candidatus Saccharibacteria bacterium
TGAGTACTTCGTTTCGAAAGGAGGTATGTCGCATATGTCCTTGACTTATACACATAATTGACGATTGGATTATTGGCGATTATAATATAGTAGCTTATACATGAGTTTAATTTTCACTTGGAGGATTTAATTTATTGAGAGGCAATTTATATGGCAAAACATATATTAACCCAACAGGGACAACAACAATTAAAAGATGAATTGGAGGAATTACAAAAGAACATTCGTCCCGAAACTTTACGTCAAATGCGTGAAGCTAGAGAATTAGGTGATTTAAAGGAAAATGGAGCGTATCATGCGGCGCGAAATAAATTGGCGATGGTTCAGGGTCGTATCGATGATTTAGAGCAAATCTTACAAAATTCAACCCTACAAAACCAAGCAAGTGTTGCTGGGATCGTCCAAGTTGGGTCATCGATTTCGATAACTGTGAATGGAATGGAACGAACTTTTATGTTGGTGAGTGAACATGAGGCAGATTTAGATAAAGATAAAGTGTCTGTCGAATCTCCATTGGGTCAAGTATTATTGGGTGCTTCGATTGGTCAAAAAGTTGAATTTGAAGCGCCGGCAGGAAAAGTCATATATGAAATAAAAACCGTAGTATAATTACAGGCGATGAAAAAGAAATACTATTTAACCAAGGAAGGATATGAAAATTTACAAAAAGAATTTAAACGTCTTAAGAGTGAAGAATGGCCTGCCATTTTAAAGCGGGTAAGTGAAGCCCGTGAGTTGGGAAATTTAGAAGATAATCCAGAATTTGATGAGGCGAGTAAAGCTAAGGATTTAGTCGAAGGGCGCATTATGGAAATTGAGGCGATTATTGATGATGTTGAAATTATCAAAGAAGAGCCAAAGGGGGTAAAGGGAAAGATTTCGTTAGGAACAACTGTAACACTAGAGGTGCAAGGTGAACATCAAACTTTTACGATCGTTGGTTCAATTGAAGCAGATCCGACGCAAGGTAAATTAAGTCATGAAAGTCCACTTGGAAAACAATTATTGGGACTTAAAGAAGGCGATATTATCGAAATTAAATTACCTTTTGGGAATGTGGAGTATCGTGTTGTGAAAATTCATTAAGCTAACTTTTATTCAACTAAATATATTTTCCCTTGAGTTCCACCACAGAATTTTGTAATATATTCAGCTCCTTTTTGTAAAGCAGCAAGAACTTCTTGTTTGGATAAACCAGGTGCACCATCAGCAAATAAAATAATACTAGTCGAATCGGTTGTGATTTTAGTTTCCTCAATGTCACGGTAATTAAGATCCATGGTAATCGGTTTTTGGTTATCAGAATAAATAATTTGATTTTGTTTCAATTGCGTAATTCCTTCTTTACCTAAAAGATTCATGGTTTCGCCTTCTTTAGAAAATCGCAAAGTAATTGGATATTGCATCGAACTTGTATCGAACCCCCCCAATCCAATTGAGGTTTCGACCACAGCTAAGTTATAAGCATCAACTGCGGTATTAATGGAATAAAGTCCTTTTCCTTGAGCAATTCGTTTAAATAATGCCTCTGGGGAAGGGAGGTGACGATCCGGATCACTTCCGGATGTTTTCACAATTGCACGATATGCTTTGATCGATGGAATCGCTTTGATTTCTGAATTAGTAATGGACTGACGATCAACTGTAATCTGTTGTTTAAGTTTTTCGAGTTCCTGATTAGTTGAGGTTATCGTTAGATTATTAATTTCTGTATAGGCATAAAAAATACCGGGTAATGTTTGTTTTAATTCTTCCTGGATGGAGAAGTCGGTTGTTGAAGAATCACCTGATGTAGTTTTTGGGTTTTGATTAATCCTTGAATTCACCTGAGGTGTTTGTAGGGTTGTTTTATTCTGGTCATCTACTTTGATTAGGTTCTCGAAGATCTCCGTCATCTTTTGAATATGCAAATCGACATCGACCTCAAAATTTTTCAAACTATATTCAATTTCCTCGCGTGGGATTTTGGGAGCGAAACTCCGGTTGCGAATTTTTTCTTTTATTGAACTTACTTTTATCTCTTTAAATTTTTCAGGACGGATTATTCCGTAAGCATAAATTAATCCGGAGAGTTCATCGGTTGCCATGAGTGCTTTTGCTAAACGAGTTTGTGGTTCGACTTTAGTATTTAAATGGTCATGGGCAGCGATTGCATGAATTAATTGCTCTGGGAAATTTTTTTCTTTAAACCATGAGATTGCTTTATGAGGATGTTCCAAGGGAAATTGATTGTAGTCCAAATCATGTAATAAACCGGTGATATACCAAAGATTTGCATCCTCTTCGAACTTTTGGGCATAGGCTTGTAAAACATATGCGACCATATGCGCATGTAGTTTTTGGTATTCGTCAATTACGTGTTCGTCGAGGAGTTTCTCCGCCTCTTCACGGGTGGGTAAGTTCGTTAGGTTCATATCAATCTCTACCGTAACGTCTTTACTACTTTCGTAATTTGGTTTTTTGAATGGAAACAAGATTGTCTCTTGAATTGACCAAACATTAGTAAAAAACATAGTTAACCGATCAATTCCACTTCCTACTCCGGCAAATGGGGGCAATCCATATTCAAGGGATTCGAGAAAATCTTCATCCACCGGTTGAGCAGTTTCGGTAGTATCAAACTGACGGTAAGATTCGGCCTCAAAACGTTTCCGTTGTTCAATTGGGTCGGTTAGTTCTGACCACCCATCCATTAGTTCCACACCTCCGATATAAAGTTCAAATCTTTCGGTTAAGCCTGGTTTGGTTCGATGAGGTTTAGCAAGTGGGCTGACTTCCACCGGATAATCAATCACCCAGGTTGGGTTAATTAGTGAATCGGTAATCAGTTTATCGAAAATTAGAAATGCAAGTTCACCTTTAGTTGGATGAATCGAAATTTCTAAATTATGTTTTTGGGCAAATTCGAGAAGGGTTGCCAAATTCTCTTGTTCGATATCCAGATTTAATCGTTCTTTAAGCAGTTCAGTCATGGTAACTCGCGCCCAGGGACCAGTTAAATCAATTGATTTGTCATGCACCATAACCGTGTCGGTTTCTAATATTTGGGTACTAATAAAACGGAGCAATTCTTCCATTAAGTCCATCATGCCTTGATAATCCATGTAAGCGACGTACGCTTCGAGCATCGTAAATTCCGGAAAATGGGTTTGGTCTACCCCTTCATTTCGAAAATTACGGGCAATTTCATAAACTCCTTCATAACCACCCACAACTAACCGTTTTAGGTAAAGCTCAGGAGCGATACGTAAATATGCAGTCGCATCCAATGCGTTAATATGTGTAGTAAATGGGCGGGCATTTGCGCCGCCATAAAGTGGTTGTAAAATTGGGGTTTCGACTTCAGTTAAATTTTTCGTATCAAAAAATTGCCGAATTCCACGGATTATTTTATGTCGGGTATCAAAGACAAACTTAGTTTGAGGGTTGGTGAGTAAATCTAAATAGCGTTTCCGTAAGCGAAGTTCTTTATCTTGCAGGCTATCCTCTTTGTTCGGAATCGGGCGTAGAGCTTTTGATAAGAAATTAAAAGCTGAAACATCTATGGTTAATTCGCCGGCTTCAGTCGTAAAAAGTTTTCCGGTAACTTCAATATGGTCCGAAGCATCAAGGTATGAGAATAGTTCTTGAGTTTGGTTAGGAAATGAGTCCTTTTTAAAGGCGAGCTGAATCTTCCCGGTTTGATCTTTAATATCAGCAAAACTAATCCCACCATGCGCACGAATACTATATACTCTTCCCGCTACTGCGACCATTGAACTATCCGTCATCTGCCTTATCGTTGCGATTGGTTTGTTTGGAAAGCTAGTTGTGTATGGATAGGGGTCAATCCCAAGCGTTTTTAACGCTGCAATCTTTTTGATTTTTTCTTGTCGAATTTCTTCAATTGGAGTGACATGTTCTTCATGCATGGGTAGATTATACCGGTTATGAATTGGTAATTAAATTAGTAAAAGTAGATTGGGTTATATAGCTAGATGTTATGGGAAAATATTAAGATTGTCTTTTATAATAATAATTCAGCCGGGTAGGTATATGTGTTATGATCAAAATAATGGATTGGATCATTAATCTATTTAATACATTGGATACTTGGCGTTCATCTCCAGAGGTAGTTGGGTTTGTATTTGATAATTTACTTAGGTTTGTATATGTTGGTTTGGCATTCGGTTTTGCAATTTTGCTTGCGGAGATTCGACTTCCGCTACGTTATTATTGGGATTTACCAGTTCATATTTTCAAGAGCATTTTAATGAGTTTGCGTCTCTTGAAAAAGCCAGTCATTTGGGGTAAGTGTGTTGATTATCAAAGTGAAAAACCAATTTCATTAGCTGCTGTGGAGTTACTTGATGCAGACAGTCGAGAACGTATTAAATTAACTTTTAGTAATCGCAGTGGTGAATATGGTTTCCGTGTCAATCTTGGTAAATTTTTAGTTCGAGCCGTAAAAAATTATTATTGGATTCCGCCATTTTATGATCCTGAGAATATTCAATTAAAAGCGAGTAACGAGAGTTTTGCTGTTTCTGCAGAAGTAACTAAGCAGCAAGTACCAACTGGGGTTGATTTGACACTTCAGCCATTAACCACTGAAGATTTAAATAAGCCAATTACCAAAGCATTATTTGTTGTGAATGCAATAATTTTAAATTTGAGTAATGGAATGCTAATCCTTTCGATTTTAGGGAGTTGGTATGGTTGGATAATTATGCAAACACCTTTATATGGGTTGTTACTAGCGGTGGGAATTGTGCTTTTATTTGTAAAACTGTATATTTTAGAGGCAATTGGGAGTGTTGATCGCGAAAATGCTTGATATAAATTTTATTCGTAACAATTCAGATTTAGTAAAAACAAATATCCAAAATCGTGGATTATCGGGTGAACAATACGAGATTGAGTCATTTTTAGAAATCGATCAAAAAAGATCAAAACTTCAGATTCAAATTGATGATTTACGGGCGGAGCGAAATAAGATTTCGGATGTAGTTGGCAGGCCTGATCCAATCGTAATCGAAAAGGGTAGGCTGATTAAGGAACAAATTAAAGTTTTTGAGGATCAGTTAAAGGAAGTCGAAACAAAATGGCAATGGCATATGGACTGGTTCCCAAATATGTTGGATCCGGACGTACCTATTGGTAAGGACGAATCTGAGAATATCGAAATCATTGCTTGGAGTCCGCAAGAAGGTCAATTCGCCAAAGATAAATTAGGTAAGAAAGATTTCTCAAAAGAGTGGATGCCAAAACTGTCGTTTGAGGGAAAAGATCATGTTGCGTTAGGAAAAGAATTAAATATTGTTGATGTTGAACAAAGTGCGGTGGTGTCTGGTAGCCGATTTTCGTATCTTAAAAATGAAGCGGCGCTATTACAGTTTGGATTATTTGAATTACTTAAAGATAAATTAATTTCCGAGGGATTTACACCAATGATTGTGCCGCTAATGGTTAAACGGAGGGCTTTATATGGTAGTTCACACTTTCCGGGTGATGAAAACCAGGTCTATCGAGTAGAATCTAAATACATTGAAGAAAATCAGGAATTATTTTTGGTCGGATCATCCGAGCCATCGTTGTTTTCCTATTATATGGATAAAGTTATAACGGAAGCCGAATTGCCTCAAAAGTTTTTTGCCTATACCACTTGTTTTCGAACCGAAGTTGGGTCGTGGGGTAAAGATGTAAGAGGGATCAAGCGAGTTCATCAGTTTGATAAGTTAGAGATGGATTTGATTTGCGCTCCGGAAGACTCGACCAAAATGCAGGAATACCTACTTTCGATTAATGAATGGTTACTACGAGAGTTACAAATTCCGTACCATGTGATTTTAATGTGTTCGGGGGATGCGGGTTATTTTGCCACTGCGAAAAAATATGATATTGAAGGATGGCTCCCTAGCCAACAAGAATTTATTGAACTTGGTAGTAATACCAATGCGCGTGATTATCAGGCGCGACGTTACAATACCCGCTATATCAAATCCGATGGCGAACGAGAGTATGTGCATAATGTAAACGATACCGGCTGTGCGATGGGCCGGATGATTTTGACGATAATTGATAATTACCAGCAAGCTGATGGGAGTGTGGTGGTACCTGAAGCATTACAGAAATATGTAGGTAAAGAGGTGATTCAAAATGGATGATTTACGGACGATTTATATCATTTATACCAATTAGGAAGGTAAAACTACAACACGAAAAATTTATTCCAGAAACTTGTATTGGGGTAAAACAAAGTGGCACCCTGAAGAACAGTGGTTATTGGAAGCTGACGATTTAGTTAAAAACACTTCGCGGACTTTTGCCATGAAATATATTCAATTATGGACAAAAAACGAAGTGGATTGTGAGAATTACATCAATAACAAGATCAAAGATTAGTTTCTGAGTTATTATTCTCGAATTTCAAAATATCTTTTACCGGTTTTGTAAGCTTCTAATGCGATTCGAACCGGTTCGAATAGGGGTGAAGGCAAATTATCCAAAGGGTACCAATCAACTGATGTCACCCGGTCAATTTCTTTAATTGTTGGTGTACCACTAATTAAATCGGCGACAAATGAAATATCAATATAGTGCTGACCGTATTTTATAAAACTTGTGCATGACACGAATTGTAAATTCCCAATTTCAATTCCGAGTTCCTCACGTGCTTCACGGATTGTGGCCTGAATCGGAGTTTCACCAAGTTCGACATGCCCACCGAATGATCCATAACTGTGTTCACCGTGAGCCCCACTTCTTTTTGCAAGTAAGGTCTGATTATCTTTAATAATTACAGCACCAGCTCCCACCTGAATAATATTGTCCATTTAACACGATTATATCCTTATTCCAGCTCAATTGTTATACCTTGGGATGACGATTTCTAAACTGAATTTAATAAAAATCAGTAAGAAAAGGTATATAATCAGCATCATGAATATTGTGGAGGGGATTGTATTAGGATTGATTCAAGGAGTAACTGAGTTTTTACCAATCAGCTCATCTGGACATCTACTTTTGATCCCAAAGATTTTTAATTTTTCTGATCCGGGTTTAGCGGTAGATGCTGTATTACATATTTCGACTGCCATTGCAATCCTGCTATTCTTTTGGAAAGATTGGTGGTTAATGTTGAAATCTTGGAAAAAAAGTGAGTCTTTACGTAAGATTATTTTAGCTTCGATTCCAGCGGCAATCGTTGGGCTAATTTTTGGTGATTTAATTGAAAGTGTTTTTCATTCACCTTGGGTGGTTGTTGTAATGCTACTCGTTGTCGCCGGATTTATGTGGTGGGTAGAAAGCAACTATGCAGAGGTGATAAAAATTCAGTCGAAAGAAAGTAATAAGATTATTGATATCGATTGGATTGAGGCATTTATCATGGGAGTTGCCCAAGTGATTGCGTTAATTCCAGGAACATCTCGCTCGGGAGTAACGATTGCTACTGGAATGTGGCGAAATGTGAATCGCACTAATGCGGCGAAATTTGCATTTCTACTAGGTGTTCCGGTTTCATTGGGTGCTGGGCTTTTTAAGTTACGCTATTTGTTCACACAAACAAATACGGATTGGGTATTAGTTATTACTGCGTGTCTAACAACCCTAATTGTGTCAATTTTTGTGATTAAGTGGTTACTTAATTATTTACAAAACCACACGTTTAAACCATTTATTATTTATCGAGTTGTATTAGCTTTAATTGTGTCAGTAATCTTATTGATTAAATAATGATTTACGAAATACTCGCGTTATTGTTTGGTTGGTTTTTGTTTGGGGTAATATTCATTCCGTTGGTTTTACTTTGGTTTAGAAGTGAAAGAAAATTGGTAATTCGAATACTGATTAATGTTGTCGTGACTTGGGTAATTGTACAGATTATAAAGATTTTAATTCCAACGGCGCGGCCGTATACGATTTTAGGCGCCAGCCCTTTAGCAGAATTTATGCTTAATCAGATGGAATCGTTTCCATCGGGTCATGCGGCAATATCGTTTGCAATTGCCGGAACAATTTGGGATGAAAAACATCGATTTGGATTAATCGCTTTAATATTAGCTTTACTCATGTCGATCGGCCGCGTAATGCTGAATGTTCATTATCCAATTGATGTGATTGTCGGATCTATTATTGGGATTCTGGTTGTAATGATATCGAAACCGCTTGTTGCTAAAATACCTTTAAAATTTAAACGATGATTGTCCCATTGACTTTAAGTACTGATCAGGTGAAAAATATTAATGGTGAAATTAATCTAAATGATAAAACCAAAAAGTG
>CAZZFC010000020.1:0-8103 GCA_964653325.1 uncultured Candidatus Saccharibacteria bacterium
TGAGTACTTCGTTTCGAAAGGAGGTATGTCGCATATGTCCTTGACTTATACAATAACTTGAAAAGTCATTCAATTTACGGTATGGTTTAGTACTTAGTTTATGATTGAAGTTACAAAAATCAAAAAAAGCTTTGGTTCGATTCAGGCGGTCGTCGATATTTCATTTGCGATTGATACAGGTGAAGTGGTTGGATTGCTTGGTCCGAATGGGGCAGGTAAAACTACCACCTTAAATATGATCACAGGCGTGTATCATCCTGATGAAGGGAAAATTTTAATTGATGGGATGGACATCACCAAAGAACCTTTAGCAATCAAAGACCAAATCGGTTATCTTCCAGAAGATAATCCTCTTTACGACAATTTATTGGTATGTGAATCATTAAAAATCGTATCCCAAATAAAAGGTTTAACTCAAACACAATACGAAGATGCGCTTGAGCGGATTGTTACCGTGTCTGGGATTAAAGATATTTTTTATCGTCCAATTGGAACTTTATCTAAAGGATTAAGACAACGAACGGGTTTGGCGCATGCCTTAATTGGCAATCCCAAAGTATTGATTTTAGATGAACCAACTGAAGGATTAGATCCAAACCAACGGCAAGAGATTCGTAAATTAATCACTGATTTAAGTCGTGATCATACGATTTTAATGAGTACCCACGTGATGCAAGAGGTTGAGGCGATTTGTCAGCGGGTGATTATTTTAAACCAAGGCGAGGTGGTTGTGAGTGGATCAGTTGCGGAAATTTCACAATCTGCTGAAGGTAAGATTGAAGTTGAAATTAGTCTGGGAGGAAACAGTAGTCAAGTGATTAATCAAATTACGCAAAAATTTCCAGGTACAAAAGTGAATGGTAGTGAGTTGATTCTATCAATTAGTTCCGCAATTGAAGAAGAGGTTTACCAAACAGTTAGCAACTTAATTGGTAATGGGATATATATTAAGAAATTGAATAAGAAAAAAGTTAACTTAGAAGAAGTATTTAGTCGATTAACGAAAAAAGATTAATATGGATATACAAAAATTATTTACAATCATAAAAAAAGAATTAATCGGCTACTTAGCTACGACTTCTAATTTTCTAGTTTTAGCTGGAATTTTACTAATTTGTACTTTTATGTTTTTCAACTCATTCTATTCGGTTGGAATTTCACAGCTTAATGATTTATTCGGACTTTTCCCTTGGGTTTTTGCATTACTTATTCCAGCTGTAGCCATGGGGATTTTCGCACGCGAACGGCAAGACAAAACGATCAATATTTTACTTTCTTATCCAATCCGAGAAATTGAATTAGTTGTAGGCAAATTCCTAGGTGCGTGGGCATTTTTAGGAATTTTCCCATTGGTAACTTTAATCATCCCCCTTTCAACCCAGGGAGTAGCTAAGTTTGATTGGGGAGTAATTACGGCAGGTTTTATTGCTGCAATTTTATTAATTGGATTATTTTTAGCTTTAAACACATTCATCTCATCACTTTTTACCAACTCGTTGGCGGTATTTGTTGTTTCGTTTATTGCAAATTTTGTTTTAATTTTATTAGGGACCAACCAAGCCGGAAATATTATCCCACAAGTAATCTTGCCCATAATTTCCTATCTTAGTCCAATTGATCACTACATTCAGTTAACGAGAGGTCTTATTCGCTTAAGTGATGTGACATATTTTTTGCTTAGTATCACAGCACTTTTAACTTTAACTTTGTGGCAAATTCAGTTACTTCGCGGTGGTAAAACCACCCTGCAAACAATCGGCAAAGGAGTTTCCATTCAAGCACTAGCAATTGCTTTGTTAGTCGGTGCTTATTTTTCATTTCTAGTTCCAGGTCGAGTTGATATTACCCAAATGAAATTATTTACGTTGGCGAGTGGGACCAAAAACATTTTATCCCAAGTCAATGATCCCATTACCTTTGACATTTATCTAACTAAAAATTTACCATCGCAGTTTCAACCAACGGTCGATGATTTAAAGCGTTTGATTGAGGAACTTTCACAAATCAAAAGCGGCATAATTGGCGTAAATTGGAAATACCCCGAAGGTGATACCGCCCTTCAACAAGAAGCCGCGCAACTTGGGATTTTCCCACGCTCATTTACCGTGGTGTCCCAGACCGAATATCAAGCCAAAGAAGGGTATTTAGGATTAAATATTAAATTTAAAGAAGCCAATCAAACAATTGCATTTATTGAACAAACCGATGATTTGGAGTTTCAAGTGATGAGTCGGATTAATGAGTTGACTAATGCCAATAAGCCGGTTTTAGTATTTCTTAAGGATGCCACAGGCTCGACTTTAGATACATTATCGGCAAGTCTAGATCAGGCAATTCGAGCTTCGTATAATGTCAAAACGGTCACAATTCCAGCCAAAGACGCTAAAGAACGATTAACACAAACAGATTTTGATAGTGCTAAGATTATCGTTACAGCCAATTTAACCGATGAAATTAATCCGGCCGATATCACTTTTATCCAAAACCAAATTAAAAATGGAATTGCATTTTTTGCTGTGGACAGTGGAATTACTATTGATTTTACAACTCTCCAGGCGACTAAAAGAGAAACGTTACCTTTAAATGAGATCTTACAGCCATATAATATATCGGTTTCAAGTAATGTGATTTATGATGTTCGCAATGCCAATTTATTAACATTCAGTACCCAACAAGGTCGATTAATGTTGCCATATCCTTTCTGGCCGTCTGTAAAAGTTTCGGAGATTAATCCGCTTTTGAAAGATTTGAATTCAATTATTATTCCTTGGTCATCACAAGTAATTGTTAATGATTCGACAGCGCAAAATATTATCGAAACAAGTTCATCTGGCGGAGTCATTTCTGAGAACATTAGTTTAGCTCCAGAACAAGATTTATCTACTAGTGATCTTGGCGTAAAAACAATCGGAACTTATATCCCCAGTAATGATCAACATGGGGGAATTATTGTGATTGGTTCGGATAGTATTATTAAAGAAGAATATGCCGGGGGAACTGGGAATGGGCTTTTGTTGGTAAGTTTATTAATCGATACTCTCTCACAAAATAGTGATTTAGCATCAATTAAAACGAAGAATCGAATTCCACCACAGTTGGTTTTTAGTAGTCCCCAAGAAAAAGAAATTTTACGTTATGCTAATATTATTGGTGCACCACTCGCAATTGTTATAATTGGAGTTGTTTATATAATCCGTCGTAGAAAGATCAGTGAACAGGTTTACCGTCTGAAAGGTTCCCATGCATAGTACAATATTAAGGGTTGTGAAGCATCAGTCGTTTATGCTCTGGTTAACAATATTTATCGCAATTGCGGCCATTTTAATGGCATTACCTCGTTTTGAAGTTAAGATTGATCGACAAATTGGTCCAGTCCCAATTAAAATCGATACGGTAATTGGTGGCTATAATATTGATGCCAATTTTTTTGGTTTACAATTTAAACGTAATTTAAAATTTCAACCTGGACTTGATTTACAGGGTGGAGTACAAGCCGTTTTGAAAGCAGACATGAGTCAAATTGATCCGAGTTTATATAATGACGCTTTAGATTCAGTTAAGAATGTGATTGAAAGACGAGTTAACTTTTTAGGGGTAACTGAACCGAATATCTATTCCAGTGTTAATAACGATAAATATCGAATTGTTATTGAGCTACCAGGAGTGACGGATACCCAAAAAGTGGTTGAACTATTGGGCCAAACCGCCCAACTTGATTTTCGCGAAGAAAATCCCGATGCTAAAGATCCTAAAGGAACCGATTTATGGTTAAAAACAGATCTTACTGGAAAATATTTAAAACGTGCTCAAGTTGGGTTTGATCCACGGACCGGCGCCCCCCAAGTACAATTAAGTTTTGATGAAAAGGGAAAAGAATTATTTGCCGCTATTACGCAGCGGAATATTAATAAACGCTTAGCAATATTTTTAGATGAAACTCCAATCACCGCTCCGACCGTAAATACTGCGATTCTTGATGGTGAGGCGGTAATCTCCGGTCAGTTTACACTTGATGAAGCTAAAGATTACGCGATTCAATTTAATGCGGGAGCCCTTCCAGCGCCAGTTTCTATAATTTCTCAAAAAAATATTGGACCAACTCTTGGTCAAGATACAGTTAATAAAAGTATCTTTGCGGGACTGATTGGTTTGTTATTAGTGGCTGTATTTATGGTTATTAACTATCGATTACTTGGTGTTTTTTCAATCATCGGACTTGTAATATATGGTAGCCTAACAGTTGCAATCTATAAATTTGTACCAATTACTTTAACACTTTCTGGAATTGCGGGATTTATTTTATCAATTGGAATGGCAGTTGATTCCAATATCCTAATTTTTGAACGAATTCGCGAGGAGTTACGAATGGGGAAAGATACATTTTCCGCTATTTCTATCGGTTTTACCAGGGCATGGGATAGTATTCGGGATGCCAATACCGCCACTTTAATCACGGTATTTTTACTTTTTAACCCAATGAATTGGGACTTTTTAGTAACCAGCGGTACCGTTCGCGGATTTGCTTTAACCCTAGGACTTGGGGTTTTGTTGAGTCTATTAACTGGAGTAGTACTTAGTAAAACATTGATATTTCAATTTTATCCGATGAAGAAAGGTCAAATTAAATGATTCCATTTTTACGTTATAAAAAAATATATTTAATAATTGGTTCAATTACGGTGATTGTTTCATTGATTTTAATATTTAAATTTGGCTTAAAACCGGCCATCGATTTTACCGGTGGTTCAATTGTTGATGTGCAGGTTTGTACTAAAGAGGAAACCGAATGTAAACTTGAGGAATTTAAACAGGCAATTGTAGCCAAATATAACGAGAAGTCAATCGAAGGCGTGATTGCCCAGATTAATAGTGAAAATACGGTGACGGTTAAATCAAAAGAAATCGATCAAACCACTTGGACCGATATCAAATCGACTCTAACTACCGATTATCCTACCATGGTGGAAAATGGATTTGAAACCATTGGGCCAACCCTAGGTCAGGAATTAGTCCGTAAAACAACCTATGCCATTATTCTTGCTTCATTGGGTTTACTGATTTATATTGGTTCACGATTTAAAGGTCGTTTATATGGTATTACCGCGGTAGTTGCGATGATTCATGATGTGTTAGTGATCTTAGCCGCGTTTGCTGTCTTTGGAAAGTTATATGGAGTTGAAGTTGATGTAATGTTTGTGACGGCGGCTTTAACAACCTTGGCATTTTCGGTGCATGACACAATTGTTTTATTTGACCGGATTCGTGAAACGCTTAGACGCAGTCCCAATGATGATTTTGAACATATTGCCAATCATTCGATTAATGCTACGATGATTCGATCACTTAGTACTACGTTAGCCATTATTTTTGTACTCGTTTCGTTACTACTTTTGGGTGGAGAAAATGTCCGTTGGTTCGTGGTGGCCCTTTTAGTTGGAACAATTACGGGTGTTTATTCATCGCCGTTTATTGCAACTCCACTGGTGGTAATCCTTAAGCAACGCCAGTCAAAGAAATCATTTGCAAACAAAACAAAATAATACAAATAGATCTGTCATCCTGAGCAAAGAGAAGGATCCAGGAATGCATTGATGTTTTGCGAATCTCAAAATGATAAATTTGGATTGGGTTGTCATTCCGAACGAATGTGAGAAATCACTTATGGTTCTTGGCTAAATGTTGTAACAGATAGGGAATAGTATTTATGATAGTATCCAAATATTGATGACATCAAATATTAAATTATTGTGTAGTCTACCTGATGTTTCAAATCTTTCTGAACCACAGCGTAATCAGGCGATTATTCATGAATTAATTAAAATTAGAAAAATCGATAATACCGAAGAATTTCTAAGTCCACCAGAAATTGATGAAAAATTCTTAAAAGCAACGCAAAAACTTTTTGGAGATCAATTTATGTTGGTAGTAGATCGAATTAAAAAAGCGATTACGGAAAACGAATCGATTGTGATTCATGGTGATTATGATGTGGATGGTGTTAGTGCGACCGCGATTTTATGGGAAACGATTTATTATGAACTTAAATATCAAAATGTGATCCCGTTTATTCCACATCGGATTGATCATGGCTATGGAGTGAGTATTGAATCCATTAATCAAATTATTAAAGACTTAGGAGAAAAAAACTTGAAACCGAGTTTGTTAATTACGGTTGATTGTGGGATTACCGCATTTGATTCAATTGATTATGCCCAAAAGAAGGGATTTACGGTGATCGTTTCCGATCATCACACTATTGCGGAACAGGGATTACCTAAATGTGATTTTGTATTACATACTTATAAACTTTGTGCGGCCGGAATTAGTTGGGTGATCAGTCGCTCACTGGTTAATGAGAATCTTGATCAAGGCGTTGATTTGGTTGCACTTGCGACTTTAAGTGATATCCAACCATTAACTGAATTTAATCGACGCTTTGTTAAGCAGGGATTAATCGAATTATCCGAAACTAAAAGAATTGGTTTACAAGCTTTATATAAAGTTGCAGGAATTAGGGGTAAACCAATTGGAACCTATGAAGTCGGATGGGTGATCGGTCCGCGTTTAAATGCGACAGGTCGACTAGAACATGCGCTCGATTCACTGCGAATTTTAGTAGTACGGCATGAAAATCAAGCAATTGATTTAGCGCAAAAACTAAATCAGTTGAATAGTGAACGTCAGCAAATGACATTAACTGCAGTCAATCAAGCCATCGAGATTGTGGAGAATACTTGGAATAAAACTTCACCGATTATTGTTTCTAGTAGTGAGTGGCATGAAGGAATTATTGGTTTAATTGCTGGCAAACTCACTGAAAGATATCAGGTTCCGTCCATGGCAATTTCCATTGGGGATAGTATGGCGAAAGGTAGTGCCAGGTCCATTAGTGGTATTAATATTGTGGAAATTTTACGAACTCACGAAGAAATATTTGAAAGTGTTGGAGGACATGCTGGTGCAGCAGGGTTTAGTTTAAAGGTTGAGAAGTTAGAAAGTTTGAAAGAACGAATATTAAAAACTGAGTTAATAAAATCCGAAGCAGATTTTATTTCAGCAGATTTAGAATTACAACCAGAGTGGATTACTTTTGATTTATACCTTGACATTACTAAGATGGAACCATTTGGGATGGGAAATCCCAAACCGATTTTTTATAGTCAGGATTTACAAGTTATGGATAGTCGATTAGTTGGTAAAAACAAAGAACATTTATCAATTACTTTTGCCAATGGTTTGCGAGGAATTGGATTTGGATTAGGTGAGAAAAAAGGTTTGGTTGAGGATCGTCAAAAGGCGAGTGTATTCTATTCAATTGATCAGGATACGTATTCGGGGAGTAACAAAGTTCAATTGAAGATTAAAGAAATTGTATAGCCTATAAAAAGTAAGACCCCGGCCACACTCCATTGTGTGGTCGAGGTCTCTTACTTCATGAGCCGGATCCGGCGCATCGGCTTTCCAGCCCGTGCGGCGGGGTAGTAAATCTTCCCCGCCCAGTTACCACTTGCCGGTACGGTTGCCGGAGCCGGCGTTGTGGGTGTGGTCTCGGCTGAGAGACCGAGGATCCAGCTCACCGCCGCCAGGATCGTGGCAATCACGAACAGGATTGCCCATGGGATGCGTGGTCGAGTTTCAACGATCGTCGGTGGGGTTTGGGCAACCAGATCAATGGTGACCTGTTCGCCTTTGACTTCCCATGTGCCAATTGTCAGATTTCCCGACGAAGCGACAAACCCGCGACCGATCTGGGTTGCCGTGATGCGTCCGGTTGCACCGATCTTCTGTAGTTCGAAGTAGTTGGCGCTGATTGCACCGGTATCTCCGAGGTGAACGGTTTCGGTGATGACCAGGCGATCTCCTCCGTTCATAAAGATCGGTTCGCCTGACTTGGCAGTGTAGCGCATTCCAGGCCAAACCAGCATGGTCAGGCTGATAAACGCGACAAAAGTCAGTACGACCGCTAGAATGATCAATACAGTTTTGCGGTTCATGGTCTTCTCCTTAAGCACTGTGATGGATGGGTTAACATTCCGATTTGTTCGGTTATAGATGCTACGAAGGGTGTGCCTGAGTTGGCCGAATTTCGTTCTGATAAGCAAC
>CAZZFC010000021.1:0-8010 GCA_964653325.1 uncultured Candidatus Saccharibacteria bacterium
TTTGTCTCTAATTAATCTTACTCTAAATTATTATCATGTGCGAAACTTGTGTAAAAGTCAAAATCTTAACATTATTTACACCCGAAGAACAATTGATTTATACTAAACGTTTCCAAGAAGCAGCAACAATTACCCAAGAATTAAACCAGTAATTTATATCCACACTTAGGACAATTTTGTTCGGCAAGTCCAACTACCGTATTACAATTCCGACATCGACGTATCTGTGAACTTGTATTATTAAAAACCGGAGGATTTAATGGGCTTTCGGGTAGTGCATTAACGACTGTTTGCGTTGGATTATTTTGAAGTTGTTGCAATTCCGCTTTACCTTTGGTGAAGTATTTAATAATTCCAGCTAAAAACATATACCCACCCCAAAGAATGGGACCATATAAAATATAATAAGTACCGCCACTTCGCATCGCGAATGCTAAGGTTACCGCTGTAACTAAAACTCCAAGAAAAAACCATAATGAACTTTTCATCAAACTTTTACGGAACACGATTAGTTTTCGTTCATAATCATTGGTTACCTTAATTCGCGTTTTGGTAAAGATAAAAAGGGTAATTATTCCAGAAACGATCGATAAACCAAATAAAATATACATCCAAATCACTGATGAATTTGCACCGGAATATTCATTATTTTTGGTAACAGCCTGATCATGATAGGTTACTGACAATGTAATTGCATCGTCTCCTTCTGTTAGGAATCGTTGGAAACTCGAATCCGAATCACTCTCCAATGCTTGTTGATATTTTTCTATCGCAGTAATTCCTTGTTGCGCTCCTTTAACTGCGAGTTGTGCTACCTCTGCGACCTTAGGATCTGAACTTACTGCGTATTTTTCGTAAACCGTTAATGATTTCGTAAATTGTGATTTCCAATATCGATTTTTGTCAGTAAAATCATCCCATACAAAACTACTTTCGACATCAAAATTATCAAAAAAGTTTACATAATCAGTATAAATTAAATCTGTATCATTATTGAGTGCATCAACTAAAGCATTAAATTGATCAATTTGCTTTTCCGTTTGAGCCTGTAGGGGAAATGAAAAAATAATAAATATCCCAAAAGTAATTATTAATATTCTAAGTAATTTCACTGATATAAATGTATCTGATTCTTTTTAACTAATCAATTAGCTAAATTCAATACTACAGTAATTTCTCCCTTAAGATCACTTTCATTAATTTGACTTATTAAATAATCTATCTTGTTTATCCATACCTTTTGAAACATTTTGGTCATTTCTAAACAAATCGCGACTTCAAGATCACCCAGTGTATCTTTGATAACAGATAGTGTAGTTAACAGTCGCTTTGGAGAGTCGTAAAAAATAGTCGTAATTTTGGGTAGATTTGTAATTAGTTCAATTTGTTTGGATTTTTGCTTAGGTAAAAATCCAAGAAAAATAAATTTATCTGGCGGAAATCCCGATAATATTAGTGAGGGTAAAATCGCATTGGCACCAGGAATCACATCCACTTTTATACTGGAATCAGATTTACTAAGATTAATGACTTCACGAACTAATTTATAACCAGGATCAGAGATCACCGGAGTTCCGCGATCAGTGACTAATGCGTAGTTAATGCCATTTTTTAGATTCGCAATAATCTCCGGAATGCGCATGTTTTCATTATGTTCGGTATACGAAAGGAGTTTTGGATACGGTTTATCAAAATGAGATTTAAAATTATTCAATAAACTTCCGGATTCCCTAGTATCTTCACATAAAATAATATCTACTGACCAAAGAGTTTCAAGCGCACGAAGGGAAATATCCGCTTGATTTCCAATTGGGGTTGATACAACAAATAGGGTACTCACGTTTATGCTTCGCCAATGATTTGCCTAACAACATCTGCAATATCTTGTAAAGAAACTTCAGTTTTATTTAAATATGTACCTTCACTACTTTTTGCTAATAATTCATCCTTAACATTCGTTAAAATAATATACGGAATATTTAGTTTTAAATCACTTTTAAAGCTCTGTAAAAATTGATTACCATCCATCTGAGGCATTTTCAGATCTAAAATTATTAAATCTACGCTATTTAATTTAAGAAATTCAATTGCTCTTTGTCCATTTGCGGCACTTTCGACTTTATATCCTTGTTTAGCTAGGTTAAGACTTAAAATATCACGGAATACCTTTTCGTCATCAATTATTAAAACAGATTTCATCATTATTAAGATATCACTTATACAAGGATTCTTCAATTCACAAATAATCTTGCAGTTTGAAGACATCATAGAGTAAAATATATCCGTATTCTTTTGCGGGTGTAGTTCAGTGGTAGAATGTCTCCTTGCCATGGAGAAGATCGAGGGTTCGAGTCCCTTCACCCGCTCCAATACACTATATCCATTATATTGTTTGAACTGTAGTCGTATAATATTAACCGATGGCTAAACAACCAGTTACTAAAGCAATCGTTACTGATGGGGGATATGCAACCCGATTTTTTCCTGTTACCAAAACCGTACCTAAATGCATGCTTCCGATAATAGATAAACCAATTGCCCAAGTTGTGATTGAAGAATGTATGCAAGCCGGAATCACCGAAATTATTCTAGTTGCAACGGAAGAAGGAAAAGCATTTTATGAAGATTATTTCCATAACACCGTTAAATATATCTATGAACAACTGGAAAAACAGAATAAACCCGAACGGTTTAATAAGATCCGTAAAGTATTTGACTTACCAAATGTTATCGTCATCGCACAAGATCGTTCATTACCTTATGGGACTGCCGCTCCAGTCATATCTGCAAAACCATATATTGGTGATGAACCATTTTTACACCTATATGCAGACGATATTATTATTGGTAAATCTGCGTGCTTAGATTTAGTTGAGGAATATAATAATTCTCCCGACGATGTTTGTGGTATTGTCGCCGCTGAATTAATTCCAGGAATTGATGTCACGCGATACGGGATGGTTAAAATCAAAGAAAATACAAATAATGAACTTGAAGCAATCATTGAAAAACCTAAACCTGAAAATTCCCCATCCGATTTAGCGAGTTTTGGTCGTTATTTATATACAAACAAAATTTGGGATTATATCTCAGCAGATGAAAAATATCTTGGTAAAGATAATGAATTATGGATTGTGGATGTAATCTGGCGGATGGCCAAAGAGAAAAAAGTACTTGTTAAACCAATCTCAGGTCACTGGAAAACCACTGGGGATCCAAATAATTATCTACAAACCGTAATTGAATGTGCTCTAATGGATCCAGAATTTAACGGAAAATTTAAAGAATATTTAAAATCGTTACCCTTGGAATAATTTAATCCCAATTTTCAATTTGATTCATAAAAAATGCAACATCTTTTTGCCAGTGTTGTGAACCATTTGCACTTGGAGGAGTATATTTAGTTTCGATTTTCCCAAGCGTATTAAATCCTTTATCATAATATTCCGTGCGGATTTTTAACGCCACATGCCAAATTGCATTTGAAAAATCACTAAAGTTTACTCCAGTATTTGATCCTGTCCAAACACCCCACCCAAAGGGGTTGTTACTTTCTTTCGGCATTAAACGTCCACAACCACTTTCTTTACAAGCAATTGCCGGAAGTAGTGACCAGGGAATGTTATATTGATCCGCGGCTTGAATATAATCAGAAGCGGCATTAATCATTTCGATAGGTGCTCGATAATGATAAAAGAATTCTTGGAGCTTTTCGGTTCGAACATCTTTATACGTAATTCCATTCTCAAGCGTACTATTTTGCTGAGGTAAAGAAGTAAACATTCCATAAACCTTTGGTTCATCCTCGTATGCAAATACTTGTTTTTTAGAATTTGGACTACTAAAAAAGTAAAAACATGTCGAAACAATAAATGCAAAACAAACAAACACCCATAAAGGTAATAAAATAGCTACCGATCTCTTTGATAACAATATATTTCGCGCAAACATGCTTAATTTAGTTGTAACAAGGAATGAGTTAAATTGCAAATTGACTAAATCTAAAGATAGTAATCAAATAATAGATTTGGTACAATATCGATACTTGCCGAGGTAGCCAAGGTGGTTCAAGGCAGTGGTCTGAAGAACCATGTATGGGGGTTCGACTCCCTCCCTCGGCACCAGTTTGAAATGATTTACTCCTCTCAACTAAAAACTATTAATAAAATCCAAAAACAACAATTTCAAGATAAGTTTATATCGAATCAATTAATAACTGATGGACTTGGTAAAAAAATTGACCCCGGAATTATCGAGGCAGTTACTTTCCTTAATTTACTTGAGATTCCTACAACTCAATCTTGTGAAGGACATTTACCACCAATCATAGGAGATTCATATCCATGGATTGAGATCAGTACACCGGAAATAAACAAATGGGATGATATTGGGCAGATTGAAAAGATATTGAAACCACGAAATTTAAAGTCGCAAAAAGCAATGCTTATTCTACTTGATGAATTTTATATTAATAGGAATCCACCAGCTCACGTTCGATTAACGTTTAGATTTATAGGAATATATGGTGATTTCCGAATTCAAAGCCTTGGAGGAATGGCAATGGAGATAAATCCTTTAAAGGAGAATCGAATCCTACATCAGAATTATCGAGATGAAATGGCTGCATTTACCGAATTTTTAAAAACGAAAATTCTTGGGAAGTAAATTTTGGATAAATCAGATATAATTCATTTGACTTTATCGAAGGGTGGTTAGCTCAGCCGGTTAGAGCGCCGCGTTTACACCGCGGAGGTCGCAGGTTCGAGTCCTGCACCGCCCACCACATTAAATCATATTGAGATATAAGAAGTTTCTTTTAAATACGAAAAACAAAATTTTTAAATTAATCTAGTTTAGAAACAAATAACTGATAACGTATTTCTAATAACTTATATGGTGCCGAAGAGAGGACTTGAACCTCCACGCCTTGCGGCACAAGGTCCTAAACCTTGCGTGTCTGCCATTTCACCACTTCGGCTTATGCCTATTGTATCGCATTATCTTAATTGGAAGCGAATTTCAGTGTAATATGTATTATAATCAAAATATGACTTTATATAATCAAATTGACGATAATAAGCGAAGAAGTTGGTTCATTATGCTTGCGTTTATCGCTATTGTAGGTCTTTTAGGATATATTTTTGGTCAAGCACTTAATTATGGGTATTCGCTTTTTGTCTTCGCAATTATTTTCGCTACTTTAAGTACAATCTTCAGCTACTACTTTTCGGATCAAATCTCACTGGCAATTACCGGCGCTCAAGAAGTTACACGTCAACAAGAACCACGTTTATTCCGCACCGTCGAAAATTTATCAATCGGAGCTGGTTTGGTACCCATGCCAAAAGTTTATATTATTGAGGATCCTGCCTTAAACGCATTTGCCACCGGTCGCGATCCAAAACATAGCGCCGTGGCTGTAACCAGAGGTTTGTTAAACCGACTAGATGATTTGGAACTCGAAGGTGTTCTTGCTCACGAACTAAGTCATATTAAAAACTTTGATAGTCGGACAATGACCATCGCCGTAGTCCTGGTAGGGATTGTGGCATTAGTTAGTGAATGGTTTATGCGAATGCAATTTTTTGGGGGAAGCCGCGATCGGAATAATCGTGACTCATCCGGACTAATGATGATACTTGCAATCATTGGAGCAATCTTAGCGCCCATATTTGCACAACTGCTTAAATTTGCCTTATCTCGCCAACGTGAGTTTTTGGCTGATGCTAGTGGTGCATTATTAACTCGTTACCCTGAAGGACTAGCTCGGGCGCTTGAAATACTTAAAGACGATCATACGCCACTGCAAAGAGCTAATTCGGCAACCGCGCATTTATATATTGAAAATCCCCTTGAAGACCGTCGGGGGAGTAAAATTTCTATGCTTTTTTCAACGCATCCTTCCGTTGATGATCGGATTAAAAGGCTTAGGATAATGGAGAAAGTCTAATCTTTTTATCAATCATGTATAATTAGCCCTCATGGATATTAAATATAATCGTGCAAATAATGGAACAGTAACTATTAAAACTAAATCAACTGCCGAAGAAGTATTTACAGCTAAAACCAAGGCGATCAATCAACTAAGTCAATTTGTGACGGTCCCCGGTTTTCGTACTGGTAAAGCTCCGGCTGCAATGTCTGAAGGATACATTAAAGAAGATAAAATACTTGAAGAAGTTTTAAATGAAATTATAAATTCTACTTATACCCAAACAGTTGAAAAAGAGGGGATAAGCCCAATCACTCAACCGACTGTAAATTTTCAAGAATTTGACGAACAACATAAAATAAACTTAACGGAAATACTTTCTAAAGGAGTCAACTACGAAATAATTTCATATACAATTCCAGATATTAAGCTTAATGATTGGGAACAAACCGTTAAAAAGGCTCAATTACACCAAAAGAAAAAAGTTAAAACGGACGACAAAATCTCTCCGCCAGATGCACCAAAAACATTACAAGATGAAGACACACCTGAGCAAAAAATTGAAGATATTATCTTTGATGCGTTAATTTCTGAGGTAAAATTTGAATTACCCGAAGCAATCATTCAAGGTGAAGCCGATCAAATTATTTATCGACAAATTCAAACGGTTCAACGCTTAGGTGTAAGTTACGAAGATTTTCTTAAAATACAGAAAAAAACTCTTGAGGAAATTCAGAAAATAGCTCTCAAAGAGGCAGAAAAAACGGTACGAATTCGGTTTATTATTTCGGAAATCGCTAAAAACTTAGATAAAAAGCTCGGTGAAAATCCCAAGGTTACCGATGTGATTGAATACTTGGTTAAGCTAAATAACCCTAAAATTGCTGAAAGCACGGATATTCAAAAGTAAACACTTATTGTTATAATTACCTCAGGCTCGCGTAGCTCAGCCTGGCCTAGAGCGCTACGTTGACATCGTAGAGGTCCCTGGTTCGAATCCAGGCGCGAGCACCATATTTAAATTACTATAAAACCAGTATAATCTTCATATTAAAAGAATAAATCAAACTTCAATTATTGAAGAAGTATTTAATGCAATTACTCACGGCCTGGGACTTTTAATTGCAATTATTGGAACTATCATCTTACTTATTTCAGCGATTAAATCAGGATCTAATGATAAGGTTATTGGAGTAAGTGTGTTCGGGATTACATTAATATTTCTTTATCTCATGTCAACTCTTTATCACAGCCTCACTTTTACAAGAGCTAAAAAGGTTTTCCAGATCCTTGATCACTCATCAATATTTTTGTTAATTGCCGGAACATATACTCCTTTTGCCCTAGTCCCATTAAAAGGTCCAATTGGATACACATTATTACTAATTGTTTGGATAATTGCGATTGGTGGGATACTTCTAAAAATATTTTTTATGAACAAATTACTATTTTCAATTATTATTTATTTAGGATTGGGTTGGCTATGTTTAATCGTTGCGGCCGAACCAATAATTACAAATCTTCTACCAATTAGCTTCAACTATTTACTGATTGGAGGAATTATCTATTCAATCGGAGTTATTTTTTATCTATGGGATAAAATCCGGTTTAATCATAATCTATGGCATCTCTTTGTGTTAGCGGGTAGTCTTTGCCATATTATATCGATATATTATATTTAATTTCTTAGCCTTGCATTTATAGTGAAATACAAAGTATTATTAAAGATATGTACATTGAGTTAATCGAACGCTACCGGAAAAAAAGTGAATACTTAGTTTGGTTCCTTGTCTTAACCCTTGGCATATTTGTTAATTTATCTAACCTAGAATCTATTCTTTATCAACGCAGTACTTTAAATCTAATTATTATTATCATCATTATATTTACTATCGTACATTATCGATTTATCGCTCGAAAAATTAATTCATTTCAATCTATCTTTGGGGCAATTTTAATATATTCTTTACTCATTAATTTATTCGTCCATTTTTCTGGATCATTAAATAGCCCATTTTTTAGTTTAACGGTTATTCCCATTCTTTTAACCGCAATCATGCTAAACCCAAAATATTTAT
>CAZZFC010000022.1:0-7820 GCA_964653325.1 uncultured Candidatus Saccharibacteria bacterium
AATTACAATTTGATTGTTATTATTTACGTTTACCCAAAGCCAGGTATCGTTGGTGATGGCCAGTTTCTTTCTAATTTTAATCGGGATTGTAATTTGTCCTCTAGACATAGGTTTGGTAATTTCTCTAATTGTTTCCATGTAATTCATGTTAGCATGTAATGCGTACTTGTCAATGGTTGCATAATGTCATTACGAGTGTAACGAAGCAATCTTTGCCACATCGTCATCCTGAACCACGGCATGTCGCCATGGCATGCTTGTTTCGGGATCTATTTTGACCTCATAAACCGAGGGATTTCCTACCTACGTAGGCAAGTTCGGTCACTTTGTTTCTTCGGAATGACACGGACGCGTCATCCCCCGATAAATCGGGGCAGGCTGAGCAAAGCGAAGGATCCACTTTGTATTGTTATTGGAATAGTGAAAAGAGAGGGGATTTAGAAAAAATAACACCCGGGGAGCAAGCTCCTCGGGTGTCGTATGTTATTTGTCGTTTCGGGCGGAAGCCCGATCTACTTCAGCACGATGTCGTACGCCAGCGCTTCGTTCGCCATGCCCTCCAAGGGAATGGGCATGCCAGCGTACCAGCCGACCGTCGCCTGCAGGTTCTTGCAGTATTCGAAGAGCTTCTGGTAGCTATACTTGCCGCCCGCGGACATGCGTTCCGCCACGTTGGCGGGTCCTTCTTTGGCCAAAACCTGGGTGGCCAACTTCTTGGTGCCGGCCGGCGCAGCAGGGGCGCTCGCGGCAGGCTTGACCGGGGTGGGGATCAGGTCGCTGAGCTTGACCGGGACGTTATCCCGGTGGGCCGGCCAGGTGATGGTCGGGGATCCGGCGCGGTAGTTTTCCGCGACCAGGACAGCGATGTCCCACTCATCGAAACCGATCGCCTGGATCATTGCCAAGCCGGCGTTGATCCCATCAGCGGTGCCCATTGGCAACGTACCGGTCAGGATCTCGGAGGCTTCGACCATCTTGGTTACTTCGGTCAGGCCATCGAGATAGGCCACGTTGACCAGCTTGCCATTGGCGCGTACCTGCAGTTCGTTGGCACGCAATGAAACCTGCAGCGACTTCAAGCCGCTCTTGACCAAGCCACCATAGACGTTCGTGTCCATGGCAGCCGGCAAGGTATAGGTCGCGCCGGCGAACTTCGCGGACAGGGTCCGGACGAGGGCATCGGCAGCCGCGCCGGAAATGGGGCCGGCAATGGTGTTCAGGCTGGGCATCGTGGCATTGTATTCCACCACGACGCGGCCATAGAAGCCATTGTAGGCTGCCATGACGTAGTCGGCACCATCGGCGCCGGTCTGCTTCACGATCTGGGTCGTCGGTTGCAAGACGCTCTGCTCTTCGGGAGCCAGGACGACCGGCGCGGGGCCGGCGGCGAAGGCGCTGGACACGGGCAACAGCCCGACCAGCAAGGCGACGATCGCAATCAGAGCGAACAGCTTCAGATTCTTCAAGGTCTTCATTTGAACTAACCTCCTCAGGTTTGGTTGGAATGAATGATTTTTCTGCATTGTGTAGCAGTTCAAAGATAGGGACAATTTGTTGTATTTGTCATTGCGAGTATAACGAAGCAATCTTGTTTGTGATATCTATTTAAAGATCGCCACGTTCATTGCATTCCCTCGCGATGACGGATACGTTGTTTACCCACATCTTTGAACTGCTAGTTAGCAGAAATTCTGAACGACAAATTTTAAAAGTTCTGTGATCCCGTTAGGATCATCTAGAAATTACCGTGACGGTAACTTTTAGATAGTCCTATAATGTTTTGAGGTTTAGTCTAAAAAAAGCCAATTTGTTTGGCTTGCCGACTTTTCTTTGTACTCTCAACGTGCCTCGATTCTGTAAGTAATTATATCAGAATCCCATAGTATTGTCAAGTGCTAGTTTTAAATTGGTGTGGAAGGCGGACTCTTACGAGCCACCTTCCACGGTGGTGGGTTTCAGAAGATCGCGATCGCCACGATCGCCGTCAACACGAATCCGAGCACGAAACCGAACCATCCCAATGCAGGGATATCATCATCTGCAAGATGGTTAAGCCCGGCGATCGTGCCCACGGCCAAGATGATCAGGGCGAGTAGCTCGAACGCGCCGTTGGAGATCTTCAGGATGAGGTCACTGGGCGTCTCGATTCCGAAGACCTGGTCAAGAACAGGAGGGGTGACCTTGTTTAGGAACAAGATCCACCCACCATATACCAGGGCGACATAGACGAGACCCACGAAAATCATCCCGAAAAACCAACGCAGATTTTCTGCGGCTTCTGCTTTCTTCTGTCCAGGGGTACGAGACGTAGTTGGGGTTGGCATGTTTGTTTTTCTCCTTGTTGATGGGAATACCGGCTTCCAGGCCGGTTAATTGACGGTTTGACGTGTTCGTCAGTCAAAGTACCTTATATACTCTGGCTGACGAGCGCGTCTTCCGCCAAAGGCGGATTATAAAAAAGGAGTTTTCTGAACCCAATTGATTTGTAAAAGAACGTTTACTACAAAGTATTTAGCCTTATAATAAACCAAAAGCGGGTATTCCTTACGTTGAGAGTTTTAGATCAAATTAAGAAAATGCCCGCTTATGGTTAACTCTCAACGATTCTTTGTAATGTACTGAGTGCATTATATAATACTATAGGGCTTTTGTCAAGAGCCGATGTGCAATGGATGGGTGAATAGTCAATTATTCAGTGATCATTTAAATCATATAATACAAAGGGATCTCTCTGCCTGCCACGCCTCGGCGGCGGACGGGCGCAGGCAAGTCACGTTTATTCGAAATGACACGAGAACATCAAATAGATCCTTAAATAATTCAGGATGACGAACACAATTAGGTCCCGAAACTCACAATCATAGTTCGGGATGACAGAGTAAAGGTTGTCATACTGAGACTATGTCGAAGTATCTATACAAATAAAGATATAAGTCAAAACTTGGATTCTTCGCGATGCTCAGAATGACGGAAATAAGATGATCCTATGGTAGTAGGTTGAGCATAAAAATAATACAAAGAGGTACGATAAATGCCAAAATCGGTGCAATAAATACCAGGTTTTCATTTAGTTGCCAGTGCTTACGTTTGTTTAATTCTTGGAGTATCTTAAGATTGGCAAAATATGCCGGAATGATTCCAAGTGCAAATAAGTAAAGACTGGTTTTTATACTGACCACCAGATTTAAGTATTTATTGACTGTAAGATTTGAAACAAGGGTATTGTTTTGATTGAATAAATATGCGATGCCAAAGATTAATCCCGTAAGAATAACTGTACAAAGTACATTGGTTAAAATTGCTAAAATTACGAAAATGACTTTTTTCATGTAGAATATTATATAGGTATAAGGCGAAATAATAAACATATTGACAGAGTTGGTTTATTTATGATTAACTAAACATTATTGTATGTTAAAACACACAAAAATATTTTTAGGAGGTGAGGACAAGTGATTGTAAACGCATCAGCAGGAGGGTTACCAACGATTTATGTACCAACTCCAGAAACAGGATTTAGAGGAGATTTTGGTTCGTTATTGAATTTCTTAATAACATGGGCAATCATTTTAGGTGCAGTTGCAGCTTTAGCGATGATTTTATTGGGTGGTTTTAGTTATATCACTGCCCAAGACGATGCTGACAAAGCTGAAGGTGGACGAAAAACAATTACCAATGGAGTCATTGGATTAATAATTGTGGCATCAGCCTTTATTATCTGGAGATTAATTATTGCGATTACCGGATTAGGAAGTTTTATTGGAGCGTAATAAAATTAAAATGCGGAACTTGTTAAAAGGCATCTTGCTTGGGGTAATTACAGTTATTTTGTTCTCTATAACTGTAAGTCCCCAGGCAAATGCTGCACTGCCAGATACCGTTACACCATCAACTATTTTTACGGGTAGATTTATTCCGGCTTTTATCGGAGCGGCATAAGATCCAACTGATGCATATGCGGCGATGACTGGATTACCGGTTTATGTGGTAGCCTTTGAAGATTGGAATGGATCTAATCGACCAGGTGGAAACTCATGGATTATTGGTGATTATGCGGTTCGTACGCAGATTCGGGCAGATGGAACATTCCAGGCACAAGGTTTACCTGAAGGAGCTCATTATGGAGTATATTTCCCATTTGTGTTAGATCGAACTAATGGGGATTTAGATGGTGTAAACCCAACGGTTGGAGAGCCGGTTGTAGCACGAACAGACTGTTCGAAAGGAAGGGCAAGTTATTTAGATTCGGTAGGTGCAAACGATGCACCTTTTTCTTCTGATTTTAACAATTATGAAGATGATGGAAGTCCGGATCGAAATCCGTGTAATGAATCAGATAAACAAACTAGGTGGCAATATCGAATGCCATATCCGGAAGATAAGCTAGTTGATTCGTTTTCTTATGCGGCCGAATATTTAGCGTTTGAAGATGGAACTGGATCATATCTTCCTTTAACAACCCAAGTTAGAGTTAGCCCAACTGGTGTAAATCCGCCGGTTTTTGAGAGAATACGTTTTGAATTTGCATTTATTACCAATCGCAAAGAAGTTGATGTGGCAAATAACATTAACACTTTTCCGCTTGTTCCAGCGAATGTACTGAGAGTAAATGTTGTATCAAACTTTACTCAACAATTTATACCAAGTGGTTCAAATATTGAAATTTGGGCAATACGAACTACAACCCCGGATTTATATAACCAATATCAGGATTTACCCAATACATATAGACTGACAAATTTTCCAATAATTCGAGGTCGTGCAATTCTTACTGCGATGGCGAATACTGTACCAGCTGGTCAAAACCCAAATATTGTACCCCAATACACATTTCAAGCTTATGCACCCCCAGGTGATTATGTAATTGTTGCTTGGGTAAAAGAAACCAACAGTCCTACTTATAAGGATTGGGATGGAAAGACTGCATTAAATGTACATATTTCGGGTATGGCCCAAAGCGCAGCTGGATTATTTATGTATAGGACTGCTGGTTGGAACAAGGTAAGTTTATACAAAGACTGGCGTGATCAATTGTCATGGTTTGATGTCATTGGTAATGATCCAAATACACAACCATATTTAAAATCATTAACATTATTTCCGAATAATAATTATGTATGGGGTTCAGTTACTGATGAAAGTGGGAATTTATTAACGTCCCTAAACAAAAGTCCAATACCCGATATATACATCAACGCAATTTCATATTTAGGATGTAAGCCGGATAATGAATTATTTGCGGCTTCGATTGCTTCTGATGCCAAAATTGAACATTTTAATATTGCTGAAACTAAGGATGGAATGGTAAACATTACTGCCGATCCATATAAAACCGCCTTAGCGCCACGAGGTATCTATATTATTAGGGCAACGCGAGAAACGACAACTTGTAAACCAAATATTCCTCACTCTGATCAAATAAGTGTTTATTTAAACACTGTTAAATATGATGAGTTAAAGTCATATAAACGGGAGGTTGGCACTACTGGATTATTACATTCATACGAAGGGCCAAAACGAGTCGATTTAACTGCTTCTCCATCAGCGAATTCAGTTACAGCTGGAATTGATGTATCCGGAGGTTATGATAGTGGGATTTATATGTGGTTAGAGGCAAAAGGTGCGAATGGAGTTGTTGCTCCATTAAGTAATGCCGATGTTACTATTCATTCATTGGGAAGTGAACATGTTTCCGGTGAAAAAAATGTATATCGAACGGATGATTTGGGTCAATTACATATTTCCAGTACCGACTTAGTTCCTGAAGTTGGCGCAAAATATGAAGATATGTTCTTTACAGTTAAGATCACAAAAGGTGATTACATTAAATTTGTAACAATCGGTCCGACTCCTGATTCGCAGGTAACTACGCCTCAAGATGTTGATTATCATTGGAAATTATGGAGAACAACAAATCCAGTACCAAATACGGGTTTAGCAACTATTTGTAACAAAGATCCAAAAGATTCACCAAAGTGTAATTCGGCTGAACAAATTGCGAGTTCACAGGCAAAGTTTGTAGTACCCCAGAAATATAATTTTGCTTTGTTCAATACGATTAATTCATATTTAGACCCAGAAGCATATGCCGAAGAATTTTATACGGTTAAGGTCCAAATACCCAGTTATTCAGAAATTAAAGTAGATGGTCAAGTTAATCCAGTTGTATACAAAATGTCGGCGACTGGTCGGACTGGGGGATCATGTAACACAGAAAACATGAATTTACCTTTAGGTTGTACCATTCACCGTACCGATGATCTTACTGAAGCAGCACCGAATCTAAATGCTAAAGCAGGTTTTGATGGAAATTTTATTGTTAGAGTACCCGCATTACCTAAACGTTCATGGCAAGATCAGTGTAAGATCGATTCGGAAGGTAAATGGTGGTCTTTTATTTGTGCAATAGGATCAGATACGTTAATTGAAAAGGAAACATATTCCCTCGATCTAAAGGTAACAACTGCGGGAGACGGGAAAGAATTACATGGATCACAGACCTTTGCGATTAATAATTTAGGTCAAGTAATTGATATTGAACCAATTGTATTAAATTTAGCCCATGATTGTGATGCGATTCGGAATGAATATATTAAAAGTAATTCAAAAGATGATAAGTCTCCATTTAATGTAATTAGTAATATTGAAGGTGGACTTGTTAAAGCTTCATGTGCTTTTGGGGTTAAGTTTAGCGATACTTCGGGCAAACTTTTAGGTTTAATTCAGCAATATGGTTTGCAAACCCGGGCTTTAACGTTAGATCAACCGGTTGTCCGAATTTATGAAATCTCTCGCAACTTAGCCAATATCTTGTTTATTGTAATTTTTGTGGTGATGGCTGTGATGACCATTTTAAGATATCAACCGGAACAATGGCATCCTCGAGTATTAATTCCAAAACTAATTCTAGCTTTATTTTTTTCAAACTTAAGCCTGCCAATTGCTCAAGTAATTTTGGATTTTAATAACTTTTTAAGTAATACCATTTTAGTATTCGCATCGGATGTTTTAAAGTCTGTAGTGGATATGAATGGAGCGATGGTGGCGCAAAAACTAACGGTGGGATTTGGTGGTGGATTGATGGCAGTGATGGGAGGCGTTTTTGTTAATATGGCGATGGGAATGGTAGGGTTTGTGGTTGGTACTGGCGGAGCTGGAATTTTACCGGTGTTGTTTTTTATTATTTCGGCGATTGTTGCACTGCTTATGCAAATTCTTAGTTTACTACTTCTGTTTTTGTCTCGTTATGCTGTTATCTGGATTTGTGTGGCGGTTGGGCCATGGGCATTTGTGGCGAGCGTAACCCCGTTCTTTCCTGGTTTATCAGATAAATGGATGAAATATTTAACTGGAGTGGCTTTTATGCAAACGATTGTTGCGGGAGTACTTGCAATTGGAATTTTGATTATGACAATTGGGATTCAAGATAATTCCGTGTTTACCCAGTTTGGATCATTCTTAATTGGATTTGTGATATTAGGGCTCGCTATCAAAATTCCTAAGCAAACAATGGAAGGGTTTGGAATCAGTGGACTACCTGAGCTTAACGTCGAATCAGCTACTAAATTTAAAGAGAGTGCCATTAAAGGTTTCCAGGAAAATAAGTCACGTGTAGCTGAAAAGGCAGAGAGTTATAAGCTAGAAACTGGGGATGAGGCCACAAAAGCACAAAAAGCTGGCTGGGGTAGAGGTTTTGCTTTACAAAGTATGGCAAAGAAACTCCCTGGAGGAGTTGGGGCGGCAGTGTCTGAGCTTGATGAAAGAAAACGGAGTGAAGCTGCGTTACCGTTAAGTGTAAAGGCTGAAACTGCTGGACAAAA
>CAZZFC010000023.1:0-7673 GCA_964653325.1 uncultured Candidatus Saccharibacteria bacterium
GGAGGAATCGCTTTTGTTCGTTTCTAATACAAAGGGATTCCTCGTCACTTTGTTCCATCGGAATGACACCGATATGTCATCCAGAGCGGAGTGAAGGATCCATGTATTTCCTGTATAGATTCTTCGCCATGCTCAGAATGACGATATAATTAAACTTATGAATTTTGATTTAACAAAAATAACCAATCCCGAAGCAAAAAGATTTTTTACGGTATTTACTTTATACCGAAAAATCAATCGTGAGTTTTTCGAATTAGTGCCTGAAGAACAATTTGATTTTCGGATGGTGGAAAATGAAAACGTAAAATCCGATTCAGTCCGCGAGAGTTTAGCACACATGATTAATTTACAACGTTCCTATATTATCCGATGTAAAAATGAAAAAGGTGATTGGAAACGGAGTAGTTTTTACGATCAATCACTGAAAACATTATCAAAATCTGAGTTATTAGCTGAACACGATAAAGCATATCAAGAATTGTATAAATTCATATGTAGTGAGGATAACTGTAGCTTGTTGGTAGAAGTGCCTTGGAGTAAAGAACCGGTTACGGCAATTAAATATTTATGGGGAATGAATGATCATGAAATCTTTCATAATGGTTGGAATGTGGCAGTAATGGATCATTTGGGAATTGAACGATTCGAGAGCTTGAAACAAATGTGGGGATAAAAGGGTAGCCGCGGAAGTGATGTCTCACGCTATAACCACTTGCGCGATTACTAGTGGAACCTCCGCGGTTGTAATATGTTCTAGTAAAAAGCGATAATTACGCGTTACTTCTTACGTTACCCCCGAAAACTAATATGAATTCCTATCAATTTTCGTGAACAAGATTATTTTATCATGTGGTAATTTATTTGGCTGTGTCATTTCGAATCCCGAACTTAGTGAGTGGTGAGAAATCGCTTTTGTATTGATCCTGGACACCACAAACCAAAGGGATTTCTCGTATTCACTCGAAATGACAAGTCAAACCAACACTTGTTCACCTATTTTTGTTGTGATTGGTTTTTCAGAAATGTAACTATAGACTTGATTTTTGACTTGTAGCTGTAGATTGTTTTGATATAAGTTCTGAATTTCTTCAAACTTTTCATTAACCATTAATTCAGCCAATTTATCCAGTAAGTTAATCTCTGCTGGTTTGAGTTCATTTAAGCTTTCAAATTGATAATCCATAAACTTTGTGTAATCCCAAGGGACTAATTCCAACTTATTTAAATTAGCGAGATCTTTGAGTAAATTAGCGCGAATAAACCACCAACCTTTAATCCCAGGAACCGGAGCGGAAAAATTATTGGGATCCATTTTGCCGGTTCGACAAAGTTGCCAGACTTCGCCAGCAGTTAAATATTCACCTTTAGGAATCTTCGTTGCAGTTGTAATCATTTTCCCCGCATTAATTTCCTCAAGACCAACTTCGGGATCAACATATTGCCACTGAGTTTCATGATTATCCCAATATTGGCAAACCCAATGATCAAGATATTCCGATGGTGGAGAGTCGTTGTAATAGATTTCAAATCCACAGCGAACACGAGCGGGTACACCTTGATATCTTAGAATCGAGGTTAAAAGAAGTGCGAAATGACGACATAATCCGGCAATTCTTTTTTGAGGTAAACGGGTAGTTGTTAAAGATGAAGGATCATTCATGCTAATTTTTGCAAGGATATCTTCGATGTAATGAAGATTAGCTTCGATTGAATATTTTTCTGGATCAATCATAAAACCATACAATTTTTTTGTGTCACACGGATTAACAATCAAACCATGAACTATGTTACAAAGATCTTCGATCGATTTAGGTAGGTCAGTGTAAAGATATTGATATTTCCCAGGATCACTAAAATTGCTTTGTGTCGAATAATAACTCAATGTGGGTTTGTTAATCATAATTCCCTTTTTAAATATTTACCGGTGTAGGACTTTTCGCAATTTGCAATTTCAATTGGTGTGCCTTGGGCAATAATCTCTCCACCCGCATCCCCACCTTCGGGTCCCATATCAATGATCCAATCGCAATTTTTAATTAGATCCAAGTTGTGTTCAATCACCAGAACGGAGTTGCCATTGTCAACCAATTTATTCAGTAGTGTTAAAAGCTTTTCAATATCCGCAAAGTGCAAGCCGGATGTCGGTTCGTCCAAAATATAAAACCCGCCTTTACTTCTTAATTTACTTGCAATCTTTAAACGCTGGTTTTCACCGCCCGATAAAGTGTCTAACGTTTGGCCAATTTCAATATAATCTAACCCCACATCAACAAGCATTTGCAATCCCTCCCGGATCGATCTTTGAGTGAAGAAGGTAAGTCCTTCGAGTGCGGTCATTTGCAGGACTTGAACGATGTTCTTTCCATTTAGTAGATGCTTTAGTACTTGATCTTGATATCGAGTTCCATGACACTTGTCACATTTGGTAGAAACATTACCTAAAAAGTTCATATCCATTTCGATTATGCCCAGTCCGTTACATTCCTCGCAGGCGCCTAAACTATTAAAACTAAAAAGTGAAGCGCCCACATTATTTTGCCTGGCAAACAATTTTCTTATTTCATCAAATACGCCCACATAAGTTGCAATACAGCCACGCTTATTATTCCCAACCGGTTGCTGACTAATCAATGTGATTTCATCCTTATATTGGCTCACAATCTCTTCGACTAAACTACTTTTACCTGCGCCGGATACACCTGTCAAACAGGCTAAAACTCCGGTGGGGATACCAACGCTAATATTCTTTAAATTATTTCGCGTCGCATTTTTAATTTCTAAATTACCCGTAGATGTTCTTACAAAATTCTTTACCGACATCTTTTTGTCACCAAATACATACGGCGCGGTCAAAGATTGTATCTCATTATTAATCTTGTCAGTCGGCCCACTATATACAATTTGGCCACCTAACTTACCACCACCCGGACCGACCTCGACCAAATAATCCGTCGCTTTAATCACACTGCTATCGTGTTCGACTACGAGCACTGTGTTGCCACTATCCCGAAGTCTTTTTAAATTTTTAATCACGACATCCACATCCCGAGGGTGGAGTCCAGCCGTTGGTTCGTCCAACACATAAATAGTTTCAATCAAATCACAGCCAAGCTGCCGCGCTAATTTGATCCGTTGGGCTTCACCGCCGGATAATGTCGTCGTCGATCGATTCAGCGACAAATACCCAACACCGGCATCAATCAAAAACTGCAGTTGTTCAATCAGCCTAGGTTTAATCACCGTAGCATTTTTGTGATCAACTCCTTTGATCCAATCAATTGCTTTATAGATCGGCAGGTTTCCGACCTCACCAATATTTAAGTTACTGATCACAACTGCCAGCGAATCTTTTTTTAATCGTAAGCCATTACACTGCGGACAATCAATATAATCAAAATATTTAAGTTCCTCTTCATTTACATGTCGAGTAGCGCTTGAGCCGCGACTTAGTAGGTGAGTGACAATTCCTTTATAAGTTGGGTGGATCACTCCATTGCCAATTGCATCATCCAGCTTTTCGACTTTAGAGTACAGAAGTTTATTCATTTCCGCATCCGAGAAACCTTTTAATTTTTTATCCATATCAAAATAACCACTGGCTTTAACGATTTTGAAGTACATACTACCCACCCGCCAATTACTATAAATAATCGCCCCTTCGTTTAAACTTTTATTAATATCAATTAATTTATTGATTGCCACATCCATCGCCCTGCCAATTCCTTTACAACGGGGGCATGCGCCTAAAGGATGATTAAACGAAAAGTAAGATGAATCATACACCGGCCAACCTACCCGCGAGAACAATAGTCTAAGGTAAGTATAAGCTTCGGTGACTGTTCCAACCGTTGAGCGGGGATTGGCATGCACGCGGTCTTGATTGATGATCACGGTTGAAGATATTCCTTTAATTTCATCTACATTTGGTCGGTTGCTTTTGGCCAAATACCTGCGTGCATAGCTAGACAAGCTTTCAAAATACTGACGTTGGCCTTCCTTGGCAATAATGTCAAAGGCAATCGTGGACTTACCACTACCCGAAACACCCACAAATCCGACTAGTTGGTTACGAGGGATAGTTAAGTCGATATTGGCTAAATTGTTCTCTCCGGCGCCTTTTATTAATATATTGTTCATATTGACTCCTTAATGCTATAGGGAGTATAATGTATAACGTAACGTTATAGTCAATACTTATGCAAGACCAATTAACCGCCGGACAATTTGCCAAAATCGCAGCTACTACCAAACGCACGATTCATTTCTATGATCAAAAGGGAATTTTGAAACCCAAAATTATCGGAGAAAATAATTATCGTTATTACAGCCCCGAGCAAATCTTAGATTATCAAATGATTTTACTTTTAACCACCATGCACGTGACACTTAACGAGATCAAGAATCATTTAGATGAAAATGGAAGTATTCAGCAGTTATTTGAAGAAAAGAAAGTTTTAATTCAGAACGAACTTGAATCTTTAAAGTTTAATCTAAATAACGTCAATTCATTTATTGAAAATATGGAAAAGAATGGAACGATGATTGATCCCAGAATTATTAATATGCAGCCATTTGAAATTTATTATATAGAACGCGTTGGTGCATATGCACAAATCGAGTCATTCTGTAACGAGCTTAGAAATATGTTTGATAAAGTTGGTTCAAACTTTACGACGTTATCGATTTTTGCCGAGCATGATTATCGACCGCATAAAAGCCACATTAAAATTAGTTGTTTGGTAAACCCTGATATGAAAGTAAAAAAACAGTACGAAGTTGAGATCAAAAAAATGATGTTTGATCCGGGAAAAGTTTTAACATATACCCACAATGGCGCAGGGGAATTGTTATCTTTTTTTTGGAAAGAACTGGAAGAATATGCTCGTTTAAATGATCTAACAATTCGGCAAGATATCCCGGATTTTGAAATTTATCGAAAAGTTAACAGTGACATTAAAAAGCAGTTTTTCGAAATCTACTTACCGATTGAATGAATTTAACTAAACACGAATTTCTCTTCCTCTGTTATTTCAAACGATTATAATAAGTTCGGTGATCTAATTCTTTTAAGTGTTTGTAGTTAAAGTTTAGGTAGGATAAATATCTCGCTAACAACTATATCTGGATTATCAAATTCCAGAGAGAATTGTTGACAGCCGTTTTCGTCGCAGTAATAGTGATCATTATTGTACGATATCAATGTAGTATTGTTGGGGGTTGTTGAAATATTTGGAAAGTAATTAAGATCTGGACGACATGTTAGTTCGGTGGAATCCTCAGACTGAATGTTATATTTATATACGCAATTATTATGAAAATAATAAATATTATCAAAAAGATCCGTCGTGATTGGTATGTAATCAGCGCTCATAAAGAGTTGCGTTTTTAAGTTAATGACGTCTAATATTGGCAGGTTGATATCTGTGCTAATTTTGGTGGTATTAGTGTCATATCGGGGTATAGTTTCTAATCGATAATTTTTCCCACCTGAAAACGGTGAGTAAATCAATGCATTATGACTATCACCAGCATATAGAATTTCTTTATCAATGGTGTAATTTATTGTCGAAATACCTTTAATATGCTCAATCCAAGCTATAGAAGTGTCAAACCATCCAAACTGGGATAACCCTACAGTTCCGGGGTATTTGTCATAACAACCAATAAACTTTGTTTCCGAAGGATTGTTTATATTTATTACATTGAAAGAATAGGTTGTAATTCCAGGATTAGTTGCAATTAGTTTAAACCTTGGATTCGTACCAAGTCTTTTTTCGGAACAATCGGAGCTCATTGTTATAATCAAATTGCTGGTTGGGTCCCACTCGTGTTGATACGCAGTTATTGTTGAGTTATTAATTGTGTTAGTTTCGCGATCAAAGATTTTAAGCAGAAATGTGGTTCCGTCAATCCACGAAATATACTTATTGTTGGGGGAAAATTTAATCTGATTAAAGGTTGGAAAACTGCTAAACAATTCTTTTACTGTTCCCGTATCAGTTTTTTGCATAAATTTATGCTCATTCGAATTTTGGTTATAAAGTATGTAGTAAATTTCACCGAGAGAATTGAGCTGATTGATATCGAAATCGCTTTGTTTATCGGTGTTGCTTAATAATTTAGTATAAAGTAAACCCAAACCGATCGTTACGATGATCAATATAATTATTAATTTGTATTTCATTTTTATGTTTAATTTAATTGTATTACAGAGACCAAGGCGGTCGGATACCATCCTGACCGCCCGTTAGTTGGGTAATAAACCTAATCGCGCACTGGTTAAGTTTATTACGGTCCAATCGCAGAACCTTCGTTACGTCCGTTTACCACGCACCATTGGGTTGCTGGGTTTCGTTCCCACCAGGTTATCCCAGGGATGTTGTAGATCCTGACGGGTGTTTGACCGTCGGTTACAACAACCGCAAAGTGCAGGTGGGTTCCGGTTACAGTACCTGTTGCCCCAACCGTTCCGATCCGCTGACCTTTGCTCACCCAATAGAATGCATTGGTACCGATTCCTTGGAAGTCTCGAAGGTGCGCGTAGATACTTGTTAGCCCATTGGGATGGTAGATCTTCACCATGTTCCCTGCTGGGCCAGCGTATGGGAATGCTCGCGCCCAACCTGCTTCAGAAGCAAGTACAGCTGCACCCGAACTGTAGACAACAAAGTCAATGGCTTCAAGATCGATGCCACCACCATGTTTTGGACAAGATGATGCTGCGCAATAGCAGCGAGGGCCAGCGGAGATTTGGGCATACCCACGGAAAGGTAATCGAAATCCATCTGGTGCACCATCAGCTGCTTCGGTTGTGATTGTTGGTATAGCGAAGCCGAGAACCAACAACCCTACAAGGAGAATGCGTACAACGAATGTCTTGTGAACCATGGGAACCTCCTAATCGCAAGATGTGAATGTGCGCGACAAGGTTAATATATACTTACATATATACGATAGTCAATGGCCAATATTAGTCATTGGATTAAGGTAAATAGATTCAACTTGAATATATAGATAATTTGCTGAGTTAAATCAAGTATAATTAATATCATGGAGTCTAAAACATTAAATCCCCAGCAAGAAAAGGCTGTAAAACACGAAAATGGGCCGCTTCTGATTATTGCAGGCGCGGGGACGGGTAAAACTACGGTAATTACGGAGCGAATTAAGTGGTTGATCCAAGAGAAAAAAGTTAAACCGGAAAATATTTTAGCCTTAACATTTACAGAAAAAGCAGCGGCCGAAATGGAAGAACGCGTGGATGTTGCTCTTCCGATTGGTTATACCCAAACCTGGATCCTTACGTTTCATGGATTTTGTGAACGAGTTCTTCGCGCTGAATGTTTACATATTGGACTTGATCCGAGTTTTAAAATCATGACGGAAGCGGAAGCGCAAATATTTCTCAAGAAACATATTTTTGAATTTGATTTAAAATATTTTCGACCTAAAGGTAATCCCAATAAATTTTTAGCCGGCATAATCCAACATTTTTCCCGATTGAAAGATGAAGATATTAGTCCATTACAGTATCAAAACTGGGTCACGGGAAAATCAAATGATCACAATTCAAATATTAGTCCTGAGGATTTAGAAAAATATCTAGAACTAAGCCGTGCTTACATAAAATATGAAGAACTTAAAGTAGTTAATTCAGTAATGGATTTTGCTGA
>CAZZFC010000024.1:0-6054 GCA_964653325.1 uncultured Candidatus Saccharibacteria bacterium
CTTTCCAAACATACCTGAAATTGATAAAACCGAACCCAAAAAAAAAAAAACCAATTGCCGAATTTCCCCTTACCAACAATAAAGGGCGAAAAAATAATTTAGGGAATGGCTAAAAAAAGTGAAGGTGTTTTGACATTAGATCAACTAGGTATGATTGGTAGTGCTCGTAAAAACTTTAATGAAGCAATTCATAAGTCTCATGGAATAATATTAATCACTGGACCAACGGGAAGTGGGAAAACGACAACTTTACGGACTGCCTTAACAATGATTAATAGCGTTGAAGTTAACATTTCAACCTTGGAGGATCCAGTTGAGTATGTGATTCCGGGAATTAATCAGTCTCAAATCAATGCCCAAGCCGGATTAACTTTTGCGAATGGTTTACGTGCACTGCTTCGACAGGATCCCAATATTATTATGGTGGGTGAGATTCGAGATAAAGAAACCATGGAACTGGCAATTCAGGCAGCCCTTACCGGTCACTTAGTATTTTCTACAATTCACACAAATTCAGCTGCGGGAGCTCTGCCACGGATGCTTGATATGGGAGCTGAACCATTTTTACTTGCCTCAACAATTCAATTAATTGTTGCCCAACGTCTAGTACGAGTTGTGAATCCAGAATTTTCAGAAGAATATACTCCCCCAATTGAAACCGAGAGATTAATCCGAAGTACTCTAGGTAAATTATTCCCACCGGATATTAAAGAGGGTGACTTAAAACTGATTAATGTTAAGAATAATACAGAGAAAGGCCAACAATACTTAGGTCGAATTGGAATTTATGAAGTATTAACCATGAATGAAAAAATAGCCCGATTAGTAATTGAACATGAAACAGCCGAAGCAATTGAACGTCAAGCAATTGATGATGGCATGATTAAAATGATTCAAGATGGATTTATTAAAGTTGTGCAAAATCAAACAACAATTGAAGAAGTTCTTCGGGTTGCTTCAGAATAAGCTTGCATTATTTAATAAAAGCCGGTAAATTAATAGTTACTGTCCATGAATATACAACAATTATTAGAAGAGGTAATTAAACGGGGTGCGAGTGATTTACATTTAATGGTAGGTGCATTGCCTACTCTAAGAATTGATGGAGGGTTAGTGGCTTTAGAAGGTTATTTACCAGTGAGTGAAGATATTGTTACGGAATTGATTAATTCAATTCTTACCGATGATCAAAAAGAAATTCTATCCGCAAATCGTGAAATTGATTTTTCATTTGCGCTTGGAGAGGTTGCTCGATTTAGGGTGAATGTATATCACCAAAAAGGATATTTAGCCGCGGCACTACGATATATCCCGATCCAAATTCGTACCATGCAAGAATTAAATCTCCCTTCGATTTTAAATAATTTTACCCGTCTTAACCAGGGATTTGTACTGGTTACTGGACCGACTGGGCATGGTAAATCAACTTCCTTAGCTGCAATGATTAATGAAATTAATGAAAATCGTGCCGAGCATATTATTACAATTGAAGATCCAATCGAATATGTTTTTCCTCATCGTCGTTCATTAATTAGCCAACGGGAATTGCATCTAGATACTCATTCTTGGGATATTGCATTACGATCAGCTCTTCGTGAAGATCCAGATGTGGTATTAATTGGTGAAATGCGGGATTATGAAACAATTTCCGCAGCATTAACAATTGCGGAAACTGGTCATCTTGTTTTTTCTACGCTACATACGAATAGCGCGGCATCGACGATCAATCGTATTATTGATGTATTTCCTGAACATCAACAAGCCCAAGTTCGAGCTCAACTCGCGATGAATTTAGTGGCTGTGGTAAGTCAACGATTAGTGCCATCTTTGGAGGGTGGGCGTTATCCGGCAACCGAAGTATTGATTGTTACTCCAGCAATTCAGAATTTAATTCGTGAATCTAAAGTACATCAGATCGATAATAATATACAAACATCTCAAGAATTTGGAATGATTTCATTGGAGTATTCACTATTGACTCTTGTTAAATCAGGCAAGATTACTCGGGAACAAGCCTTAACTCATGCAATTAGGCCAGATGAATTAACTAGGTTATTAGATCGATAAGTTATGAAACAGTTTAACTATACTGCCGTTGATACTGATGGAATACCTCAAGAAGGTACTCTCCAGGCACTTAACAAGCAACAAGCGGTTAATACATTAAAGTTAAAAAACTTTATTGTTACAAAACTTGAGGAAAAGAGCACTCTTTCGGTTAGTAGTTTTTTCACCAAACTAAAAGGTGTTCCAAAACATGAAATAATTTTATTTACTAGACAATTAGGAACGATGATTGGTGCGGGATTACCAATCAGTCAAGCAATCAGAATTCTAGGTAATCAAACTAGTAATCAATATTTTGCTCAAATTATTGCTGGAGTAAATCAACAAATAGATGGTGGAAGTAGCCTACATGATGCTTTAGCTACTAATGAAAAAGTATTTGGTCGATTATATTTATCATTAATTAAAGCTGGTGAATCTTCAGGTAATTTAGAGGAAATGCTAAACCGTTTGGCAACTACATTGGAAACAGATGATGCGTTTCGTGGAAAAGTTAAAGGCGCCATGATTTATCCAATTGTAATTTTAGTAGTAATGTTAGGTGTGGTATTAGTAATGTTTATCTTTGTAATTCCGCAGCTGGCTAAACTATTTGAGGATATGCATGCCGATTTACCTTTTATGACGCAACTGATGATTAATGCAAGTAAATTTGTAGCTGGAATCGGAGGTATCATCTCGGCGGCCGTGGTTGTTGGTTTAGTTATTTTATTTAAACGTTTGATGAAAATTCCCGAAGTTTCAATCAAAGTAAGTAAATTTATTTTAAAATTACCGGTTTTCGGTCAATTAAGTATGGAGATTCAATTAACCTCATTTACCCGAACACTAAGTATGTTAGTTACATCAGGTATTCCTCTCTTGGATGCTTTGGATATATCTAAAGAAACTTTGTCAAATGTTATGTTTCGGAATGCAGTTAAAGAAGCTAGGACTCAAGTTGAAAAAGGAAAGCCATTGGCGGATGCTTTTCGACGATATAAAGAATTTCCTCCGTTACTTTCAGGAATGGTAGCGGTTGGAGAACAAACTGGTAAGGTTGATGAAGTATTAATGAAAATTTCACATTACTTTGAAGAACAAGCATCTCAAAAAACCGAAAACTTAGCTACCGCAATTGAACCAATCGTGATGGTGGTTTTAGGAGTAATGGTTGGATTTTTAGTTGTAAGCTTGATTATGCCGATATATTCCTTGACAAGTCAGTTTTGATATGAAATATTGAATATGTATTATTGAAAGGGGGTGAATTTACTGCCAAATGAAAAAAGGATTTACATTAATTGAACTTTTAGTCGTGATCGCGGTTTTGGGTATTTTAGCTTCAGTAGTATTGGTAGCAATTAACCCAAGTGAGCGAATTAACGAAGCGAATGATTCAGGAAAGAAAAATGATGTTTCACAGATTGCAACTGCATTGGAATCATATTTTACGAATAACCAGGGTTCATATACTGGCGCGACTTCTACGACTCTTGTCAGTGGTGGATACTTAAAACGATATCCAACCACTTCAACTGTAGTTATTGCAACAGGAGGTGCTAGTTCTGTCGCCTATGCGACATTACAAGCAGCATCCGCTACTTGCGCAACAGGTGCATCTGCAACGAAGTATTGGGTATATCGCTCAGCAACTGGAGTTTCCCAGGTTGAGTGTTTAGCCTCTACTCCAACTGCTCCGTAACAGATAATTAATACTTTAAAGTATTCGCAATGAAGACCGTGTTTACGGTCTTCTTGCATTTTATAGGGGGTAATTCATACTTGACATAAATTCCAAAAAGATTACGCTTAGAAATATTAAAATGAAAAAAGGATTTACATTAATTGAACTTTTAGTGGTGATTACAGTTCTAGGAATTTTGGCATCAGTTGTATTGGTGGCGATTAATCCAAGTGAACGAATTAAGGAGGCATATGATGCAGGGAAAAAAAGCGATGTCTCTCAAGTATCTACTGCTTTAGAATCGTATTTTACAACTAATCGAGGAACATATATTAAAAATGGAAATCCAATTTCCGGAACCGATTTAATTAACGGCGGATATTTAAAACGATTTCCACAATCTGTCTCAATTGATTTTTCGTCGGATGGTTTACTTGCAATTGCATATTCGACATTGCAAGCCGCATCAGCACAATGTAATACCGGTTTTGGTGGAATAAAATATTGGGTGTATTATTCCCCAACTGGAGTTTCGCAAATTGAATGTTTAGATACTGTCCCAGATTTGCCATAATGTAATTCTTGCCTTTTTACCATCATTTCCGTAAAGTTAGATAGTCATGGAATTTATATATGTATTAGGTTTTGTTTACGGGTGTGTGATTGGGTCTTTTTTAAATGTGGTAATTGATCGCTTACCGAATAATGAATCGATTATTAAAGGTAGGTCATATTGTGATCATTGTCATAAAAAATTAACCTGGTTTGAATTAATCCCAATTATTTCTTTTATAATTCAAGAAGGAAAATGTCGAGTGTGTCATCAGCAGTTATCAGTCCAGTATCCGATAATAGAACTATTAACTGGTTTGATTACGTTTGGATTTATCTTTTTAAATCAATCGGATCATGTTGTTACTTGGTTAACAATAAATATTGCTCAATTAGTTTTAATTTATTCTTTGATTGTTATTTCGATAATCGATTTAAAATTGATGATAATTCCTGACGAAATAATATTATTTTTATTAATTGTTGGTGTAATCCAATTAATTACGAGATTTATAGTTACTGGACCATCGGTAATACTTTTTCAAGAAATGATTATCCCCTCTTTGTTATCAGCCATTGTATTAGCGTTATTTTTTGGATTTTTAATCTTAATTACAAAGGGTAACGGAATGGGTGGTGGAGATTTTAAGTTAAGTATTATTTTAGGTTTATTTTTAGGTTATAGTAGTTTTATAGCAATTTATTTGGCATTTATGATTGGAGGATTATTTGCATTGATTTTATTAATTTTGAGAAAAACTAAATTTGGTAAGCAAATTCCATTTGGCCCGTTTCTTGCATTAGGATCTGTGATAGTAATCTGTTTTCAACAACAAATTGTACAATTCTACTTGACATTCTAACAATATAGTTGATTGAATTATTTTAATTGTAATCGTAATCTTAGGAATATTAGCCGGAGTAGTAATTGCGGTGATCAATCCAGCCCGACAACAAGCACGTGCCAATGAAGGAGTCTTGAAAGAGAATGTCGCTAAGATTTCGCTTGCCCTAAGTGTATGTGTTACTAGTACCAATAATCCAGGAACAGATTGTATTTCAGGACGTAAGGGTTGCAGTAGTCTTTTCAGACGGTACATCAACCGGGAGTGTATATACAATAACTACTGGGGTTGGAGTAATTAATGCGGTTGGAACGATGGGTACTTGTACTTATACGAGTACAATTACTTTAGCAACTTATGCAATCGCTAGGACGTCCGCCGCGGCGTGTGTTGGAAGTTGGTAATTAATATTTCTTCTATATAATAAAACCAAAAAAGAGTGAGACTTAAAAAACACTCTTTTTTGTATATTTGTTTTCTTAAAACTTATACTTGACATAGATCATATATTTCAGGTAGTTTTAAGATATAAATAAATATGGAGGTGAATAATCTGCCCAAATGAAAAAAGAACAAGGATTTACATTAATTGAATTATTAATCGTAATTGTAATCTTAGGAATTTTAGCGGGAGTAGTTATCGCAGTTATCAATCCAGCTCGACAACAAGCACGTGCCAATGAAGGAGTCTTGAAAGAGAATGTAGCTAAGATGTCATTAGCGTTGAATGCATGTGTGACAAGTACGAATAATCCAAGAACAGACTGTATTACACTTAACGACGTGGGTGTTATAGCACCGAACGGAACACCAGCAGCGAGTACATATACAATAACGACAACGGGAAACCCAATTACCGCAATTAACGTGGTTGGAACGATGGGTACTTGTACTTATACGAGTACAATTACTTTAGCAACTTAT
>CAZZFC010000024.1:6154-7624 GCA_964653325.1 uncultured Candidatus Saccharibacteria bacterium
GCAATCGCTAGGACGTCCGCCGCGGCGTGTGTTGGAAGTTGGTAAATATTTGATTTGTTACAAAAAATAGTGATCTTAATCGATCAATATTTTTTGTTTATAAATATGTTTTGTTTGAAAATCTCTACTTGACACAAATCATATATTTCAGGTAGTTTTAAATATATAAATGGATAAACAGAAGAAAGGTTTTACATTAATTGAGTTACTCGTGGTTATCACAATTATTGGAATATTAGCAGGAGTTACAGTAATCGTATTAAAACCCAGTTATTTTTATGGAAAAGGTCGAGATGCACAGCGGAAAACTGATTTAGAAGCAGTTCGTGGTGCCCTTGAGCAGTTTTATTTAGATAATGGTCGACAATATCCAGCTGGAAATTATGCGGGATTATTATCTTCATTAGATGATTATTTGGATCGATTTCCTGCTGATCCAAATGGTGGAACATATGTTTATACAACGGTTGTTGCAAGTGGTGAAAGAAAATGTTATCAATTAACGGCTACTTTAGAGGTTGGAACTCCAACAAGTTACAAAGTTTGTGGGGGTTCTTTAGTATGCCAAAGTAATAATACACTATGTCAATAAGGAAGACATTTAATTCAGAAAGAGGGATTTCACTAATTGAAGTTGTGATGGCGGTAACATTACTTTTAATTGTTGTTACGGCTCTTATTCGCTTGGGTATTACAACATTAAATACGTCGGATGCATCACGGGCGCGTTCCATTGCGCAACAATTTGCCGAAGAATCGATGGATTATCTGAGATTCATTCGAGACACTAGTCCCTCGGTTTTTTTTAATTTATCATCACCACGGACCGATGGGATCAGTATTCCCAATGGATTTTATGAATGGAATCCAGTGGGAACACAGGTTACCGAAGCAGATCTTGATTTAACAACGTGTAGGCCAGGTCAACCGGGTACAATTGGAACTTCTTGCGATATTACAACTACGTTAAGTGGGGCTCAAGTTACTTTTTATCGAATTATAGATATCGAAGGAACCAATACTTCAAGAGAAGTTACAATTTATATTTATTGGAATAATTCAGGTACATATTCAAATCTTAAAACAGGCACAATATTAACTCGCTGGAAAAGTTAAATCAATGAACAAAAACCAAAATATGAATGGGTATACTTTGATTGAATTGTTAATTTCAATTGGTGTTTTAGGATTAGTTTCAGGTGTAATTATTTCCTCTTTTTTATCATTGAGTGCTGCGTACGATAAGGCAGATGTGGTGGTTAAAGTAAATCATGAAGGGAGTCGGATCATGGAGCAATTGAGTCGATTGATTCGCAGTTCTCATGAAGCAACGCTGAGTGGATCCAATTTAATATTAACAATTCCGGCGGATAATTCAAATCTTGAGTACAAGGCCAATGGGAATTGCACACAAGAAGAAATATATTGGAGTAATGGTTCAAATCCGTGGAGTATTAACAAACGCAGCAG
>CAZZFC010000025.1:0-7573 GCA_964653325.1 uncultured Candidatus Saccharibacteria bacterium
CGGATAAATCAAGTAATTCATAACTATTTTTTAAACCATTCTTGTGTGGTTTTGCATATTCCGGATATTTTAATTTTCTATAATATTCAATTTTGTTCATTTTTCATGTGGAGTACCTCTTCAGTACTCCACTGTTATGCGACTCAACTACTTTTTCTTACTCCTCTGGATAAGCCGCCTGATTCCGGAGTAGATCCCAAACAGGCTTATTTGGGGAAACATATATAACAAGATGTACGGCACATTTTCAGTTTCCTTAGCATCAGAGTCTTGAGTATCAACTAACCTCAGTATTCCTGGGAATACGACATCGGCAGGTCCTCCCTTACGAAGTAATAACCTTGTATCTAGTTGCCCTCGGGTTTCTAAGTAAAATCCTCCAGTGGAACGGGCGAGTAAACCAATAAACAAGGACAAATGGTTTCGAAGAGCATTCGTTTGCCGAAGGAGTACACCCCTTTGAGGATGTCTCATTAGTTTCGTAAAAACATAAATCGGTAGCTGTGGATTTGATTCTAAAGCTGCTCGACTTTTCTCAAACAAAGCTAATTCGACACCCAAAACAGCATAGTATGCAATTAGTTCATCTTGAAAATACAACCCAAAATGAACTTCTTCGGTCACCTGTTGTCCCCGAGTATAGTGATCAAAGTAACTTGCTCCCTCAACCCGATCACCGATATTAGCACCTCCGTAAGCTGCTCTCTCAAGTTCAACAATCTGTTGCTGAACATCCAATTGCCGAATATCCAGAATTGTAAATTTTAAACCAGTTCTCCATAGTAGTAGATTTACAATCCAGTTGGTGTGATACCCTATTGAAATGTACGACATCCATACCCTCCTTAGGATAGACTGATTCTTCTAACTAATTCGAGTACTTCATCACCTATATACCTCTACAGGCATTACTCTAATGTATGTATACATCATTAGAAAATAGAACAAAACAATATATATATATATAGAGGTATTTACCAACCCAAACGGAACATAGCTAAAGAGGTGTAAAAAATTAATTTATTGACTAAATCAAGTTCATTTTGAGGATATCGTTGGTTATTAACTTTATTTCCTAATATATAAAACCCACTTTGTTCTTCGTAATTAATCTTATAGACATAATTGATTCCGATATTCATGTCTTGTATAATTTGTATGGTACTTACTTCGGTAATATCTTTCGGTAAATTTGACAAACAATTAACGATTTTCTCACTTGTTACTGCTTTTATTTCTAATTGTTTAAATCCTTCACTATTAATATTAAAATCTGGATTGAATTCCTGATCATAAAGCAATATTAATTGTTTATTCGGATTGAATAACTTATTAATTGTTGTAAAAAGTAATTGATTAACTTGAAGTAATTCCGTAATTTGGGATAAATCTGAGTTATAAGTTTTAATAATTTCGTCCTCTTCCCAAAAAACTTTGGTTATATACTTTTTAAGCGGTGGCCATATTTTTTGAAAATAAACTTCAAATAAAATCGGCGTTAATACAGTATATATAAGGATTGTTATAACCCTAAGGTTAGGTATTTGTATTTGGACGAAAAACCAAAATGTAGTAAATATTAAACCAAAGAAAATGCATAATATCACCCAATACATGATTTTACTCAATATTATTCGGATACCAAATAATCGCTGTTTTAACAGTGCATAGGTAGAAATCATGCTAAAAATAAAAATACTTGTATAACCCATGGCTGGTAATAATATTTTAGTAATATTCGATAACCCCATGTTATTATTAAAAATTCTCTCAAGTACAAGCATAGAAATAATTATTATTAATGCCGGAATAGAACTCCCAATTAACAGATATTGATTTTGTAATTTTGTTTCTGGAATCGACCTTTTATATTCAACAAATAGTGCTAAAACACCGATAATAATTAGGATAATCAAGAAAATTGCATATGGGATATCCAATACCCCGGAGTAAAATACAAAACCGATATTGGTTGATTTTATTCCAGCAACGATTAAATTTGTAAACAAGGCAGAATATACCCAAAAGAAACTAGATAATGCAAATATCGTTAAAAATAATGATTTATAGGAAATTTTTGCATATTTAAAAGTAAAATTTACGAATACTAATCCACCCAATGCACCGAAGGTAAAATCTAATCTGCAAAATAATAACTGTAATTCCTCACCAATTTGTTGTAATGAAATTGAGCTAACCAAACCCCATAAGCTTATTACTACAAGTAGCAGAATAAAGGCTTCTTTAATTTCCTTAATCTTCCCTTTAAAATATACCGTAATTGCTAACAATGAGTTAACTAATACCGTAATAACTGCAATAAATAATGTTATTTTAGCTATTATTTCCATATTTATTTTTCCTTTTCATTGTTATATAATCATACTATCCCCGCAAGGGGAATGCGTACACGAGGCCCGCGAAAGCGGGCCCTCGCGTTTTTGGGCATATCCCCACTTTTATCTTTTGTTTTATTTACGCTCATAAACAAACCTATCTATATATTATAATATATATTTGCAAATTGTGATATATACGACAAAAATATCGTTAAAACTCAGGAATATAGATAATTCTGTTGATAAATAAATCTCGGTTAGTTTGTTGAGAATCAATTAACAAATCGGGTTGGCTTCCGTATTTAGCTAAAAAGTAAATTCCCTGTTTCATTTGTATGTAGTTATTCTGATTGTTGTCTGAGATTATTAGAAGCGATTTCCTGGTTAAAGAAGGATTCATTTTAGATTACAAAATGGTTGTTTAATGTACAATACTATGCATATACCCCGACATATACGGCTACAACAACTAATTTAACCTTTCATCGTAACTAACTTATATGCTGATATTTCTTTAGTGATTAACTCGATGGAAAATAAATTTATTCAAATGATTTAATAAACGCTTGGTACTCTTTATCAACTTCGGCTGATTTTTCAACTGCATTACGTACGGCATCCGATTTATTATATTGCGTATGGGTCGCCACCCAATCCAAATATTTATTCATACTTGGCGGGATGTTCATAAAAAGTTTAGCATCTAACGAATCTTTAATTTCATAAATATATTCAATCAATTGTTCTTTTAACACTTCTAAATTTTTAAAATTAACAACCTTTAAATTCCGATTTTTAAACTCTGCTAAAGAATTTTCAATTTTAACTTTATCGGAGATGGCCAAAACTGTTGGCCGACGATAATCTAAAGAAAGGGCTAATTGATATAAAGTTTCTGGTGCAGTAATAGTGATATCCGCAATCACCAAATCTGCTGCAATAATTAAATCCCGAACTTTAGTAAACGTTTCAAAAAAGGAAAGTCCGGTTGCTTCCCCATTATAAGTAGTCACTGGATATCCTTCCATGGTTAAGGCTTTTTGAATTGATTGCGTTGATTCAGCCTTTAGATTACCGATTAATACAATTTGCATATATGTAAGTATACACTAGTTCCGAAACCCATTAAATTACTTTTCATGTGGCCAGTTCACGATCCGGCTCGATTTTATTGGCTCAAAGGTAAAAACATCTTTAATTGCCTGATTTTCAATTGCCGTAATAATAATTGCCTCCCGAAAATTTAATTGTTTTTGACTGGATCGCGCTTGTAACAAATCCGAAATATTTTTGGTATCCTCTTTCTTATTCTCAATAATACTAATTCCCCCTTCGTTAAAGATTAGCTGTAAAAAGTTTTGTGACTTTGATAGACTGACTTTTTGTTTTAGATACTCGGCAGCACAAGTTACCTCAACTAAATTCGTATATACTTTTACTGTTTCGTTAAACAAACTCATTAAGAAATTAATCGCCTTTTGATGATTTATTGAACTTTCGTCATTCAGAGCAATTAATGCGCTTGAAGTAATAAAGATGTTTTTCATATTAAGCTGTTTTCTCCGTCATTTTAAGCAAAGTTTGAATCCCCTTCTCCGCTTTACTGCGAACTTTTTTGGATAGATATTCATTTAATACCATCCGAACATATTCAGAGATGGTAACACCTTCTTCTTTGGCGTCTTTTTTTAACTGTTTGTGAAGCTCGGTTGGCAAATACAACTGGGTTCGATGCATTGTATCCCTTATCCTTTCAAGATGATTTGATCAGTAAAAATTCTAATTTTGCCGGGGTGATTTTTCAGGTGTAACAATGGAAATTCCTTCGGATCAACGGTTTTATTTTTGAACAACTTTTTTAATACAGCCGCTTTTTCTTCGCCATAGGCAAAAATCCAAATATTATTGATCTTTTTAAACACTTCCGGGGTTAAGCTCACAATATCGTCCTGCGTGCCACGGGTATTTGCCTGCCGGTAGCCAACAACTAATTCATGTTGTTCTAAAAGTTGATGTTTCTGATTTTTGGTCTGCGGACGAATTCCACCTAAACCGGCATCATCATAAAGTTCAATAAATAAATGTGAATAAGCAACGGCATGCAAAATTTCTTCAATTCGCGTGGCATAAATCCGAACCGTGGCACCTAAAGTCGGTGCCCGTTGTAAAATCCTAAAAAATGGAATTCCCCGTTTACTTAAAGTTTCAATTAAACCGCTCGTTTGATAATGATATTCATAACTATTGTAGTGAAACGACTCACCTAAAATCTCTTCCCACATCACAATTGAATGGGGTTCCATCGTTTCAAATTGACTAATTAAATTCATCAGTTTTATTACATGATTACCATGCGAAATAAACATTGTGGCTTGCCGATTCACTTGCCCCGACAAAAGTGAATAGATATATTTAATCGCCTGATCAACATCGTGAATCTGATACAGTTCAAAATTGTCCCGTTGAATCGGAACAAAAGTATCGTAATTGACTTGGTTCATGAATATATTTATTGGACTACCTCAATCGTTCCCTGCATCCCCATCGACCGGTGATTACCGATCGAACAATAATAAGTATAGCTATTTGCCTGATTTACCGGAATTGTAAAAGTCACGACTTTTGAATCATTTGGTGTAATAATCCCACTATTTACTCCCAGTTCATCGATTACAAAGTCGTGATCCGCATTTCCGGTGTTGGTAATTGTTAATTGAACTTGTGTTCCGGCTTTGACTTGACCAAGAGTTGCCGGTTCAAAAGTGTATTCAAATGCATTCATTGTTACTTCTTTAACATTACTGGGAGTTGGTGTCAGAGTCGGACTAATGCTTGGTGTAACTTTGACTGTTGGAGTTGGACTATTGGTTGGTTTTACGGTAACACTTGGCGAGGGTGAAGTGGATGGTGTAATTGTACTCGTAATTGGGATGATCGTCGGGACTGGTGTTTCCGCCCGAGGCGGACCAGCCGTGGGCTGGGGAGTCGGAGTGGGAGTAAGATTAGCTGTATTTCGAGTCGAAATAATAATCACAACCGTTGTAATTAAAACTACAAGAATTAAGACAAAACCAACGGTGGCTGCAATTGAATTCTCTTGTTTTTCCATATGATTAGACTCTATTATACCATTTTCCATTTTTGGGCTTTAAAATAGCCTGTTTTGTTACTTTACGTAGTTTCCCTACTCGGTAGGAATTAACTTGTGGTTTCGCTTTTATGAATTGATTCGTACAATGCTTAAGTCGCTCTTACTACGGTTAATAATAATAAAAAACCGTCCAAACACTGGAATTTTGCACTTTTCGGTAAGAGCGATATTTTATTCCAACCACCACGTTAAAAAATAATCATTAATTGACACATGTTGGGATATATACTATTATATATAAAATGGCGAGTTTAAAACCTAATTTACTTATCTTAATTACATTTGCTATTATTCTTATTTCCGGTGGATTTATCATTTGGAGTAGTTTTGGGCAAGAGATTGTTGATCGATTCGTTCCTTCACCAACCCCTACTCCCAATCCTTATGCTGGCTGGCAAACGTATACGAATGAAGAATATGGTTTTAGTATTAAGTATCCTGGGGATTGGTATGATAATGGTGGAAATAATACAAACTATACGTTTTCAACGTATAAAATACAAATAGACTTAGATCCCATGGATATATCAATCGGGGTAAATAATGTTAACAATTATATTTATGAATTAGCAAAAAACATGACATTTGGTCAATTGTATGAAAAATTATTAAATAAACAAAGGAATGAATCCACTGATGTTCCTGTATCAAAATTTGGTAATTCGATTAAATATACTAAAATTGATCAATTTAATGTCGGAGATTTAATCATAATAAGAACTAGAGTTACTCCGGGTGTAAATTGGATATCAGAAGATTTTGATACAACAAATTATATTTTATTAAAAGGAAACGCTATCATATCTTTTTCTTTATCAAATACACCTTATGCAGGTGATATTGAAGTAGGACCAATTATCACGAACCAAGAACTTGAACAATTACATATTATCGCTGAAAAGATGGTTAAATCACTTGAATTTTTTAATTAAACTAATTGCCAATGCAACAATTTAATACATATTCTATTTCTACCTTCTAGAAAGCCTCTTTTATCTCCTTGACACGTACACATATACTATAGTATATGTGTACTATGATTAGGGATTGACCTAACATAGTACATTTCCAACTTAATTGGAGGTAATCCCATGAAACTGCTTTGGAGAGTGTCGTTTGGAGTGTGTTTGCTAATCTCAGCGTTTAATGCAAACACGTATGTTATGAACGCTGATATAGTTTACTCAAAACAAAACGACTTGTGGTCATCCTGAATCACAACATATCGTCTTATTTTAGTTTTTATCTGTTGACTTTATATATATGATTGTATATAAACATAAGAGATGAAATTAAAATTATCTATATTTTTACTGATAACAATTTTACTAATCGCCAGTGGATTTATCATTTGGAACAGTTTTGGACCAGAGATTGTTGATCGTTTCGTTCCTTCACCAACCCCTACTCCAGATCCCTATGCCGACTGGAAAACGTATACGAATGAAGAGTATGGATTTAGCGTTAAATATCCTGAAGATTGGTTTGAACGTGATGAAACAAAAACCGACTCCTACTTTACAAAAAGTTTTTCGTATAAGAAGATTTCAGACACAACATTAACCTTTGATCTTGTAAGTTTTACTATTATAAATAATTTAAAAGATTCTACTTTGTATAATCAATGGAATACTACAACTGAATACTTTAACTATTATATATCTATTCCGGAAGGATCTAAAGCTACCATCAAGGTTAACCCAAATTATGCGGGAACAATTGTAGAAAAAATTAAAAATATGACAATTAATGGTTATGAAAGTTATAAGATATTAACAAGCCCGGATTCAGATTTTATTGGTGAACCATATTTAAATACTTCACTTGCATTTTTTAAGAATAATAAAATCTATAGAATATCTGCGAGCAATTATGACTCACGCTCTGATCTTCCCGAAATAGCAGAACAAATAATTAAATCGATCAAGTTCAATGATTAGAAAACCAGCTAATTCAATATGTATTTCCCATCTGTAACAAGATAATTTCCCCATTGACACGTAGGTATATGCTATAGTATATATATTATGATTAGGAATTGACCTAATATAGTACATTTCCAACTTAATTGGAGGTTTTCCCA
>CAZZFC010000026.1:0-6080 GCA_964653325.1 uncultured Candidatus Saccharibacteria bacterium
CTAATCCCCGTATGCGTCATCCTTCAATGTCGCATATGTATCTTAACTTATTCACTAATTAAATCCTATTGCGAAATCAGTTTAGAAAGTGTTATACAAACAATATTTATAGGAATATAGGGTATACAAAACTTATTGAAAAATTTCAAATTTAATTATTGAATGAAAATTAAACCCAACATAGTTACCCCAATAATTGCAATCATTTGCGTTAACCATTTACCAACTGGTAGTTTATGAAAATTTGTCATTTTATCACCCCATATTCAATTTCTCATGGATTGAATTTTAAGTCAAGGGATTTAAAGGTATAATTGGCTAAGAGTAAAAATGTGACCACCATCTATCCACTTGCAAAACTAGTTCCACTCATTCGAAAAACTCAAAAATCAGATCAAACCGTTGGTTTAATTACTGGTTGTTTTGATATTATTCATCTTGGTCATATTCAACTCTTTCAATTTGCCAAAAAATACGTTGATATATTAATTATTGGACTTGATAATGACCAAACAATTCGATTAACCAAAGGTCCAAATCGTCCTATTCACAAATATACCGAAAGAGTAAAATTCTTAAGTGAAATCAAATCGATTGATTATATTTTTAAAATCAATCCCAAAAGTAATTACCAGCGAAAAATCGGCCGATACTATTTATGACCAAGTCGCAGCTACAATTATGCCAAACTATTTAATCACCAGTGTCCCGGCCGATAAATATTGGAAGGATAAAAAGAATCGCGCTTATGACTTAAAAATTAAGTTTTTAGGGTTAAAAGAAAAACATAGTAATTCCTCTTCATCGATAATCAAGGTTTTAAGCGAAAACCTGTAAGTCGATCTTTAAACCAAGTTTTTACTGCAAAAATAACAATGATTAATTCCATAAATACATAAACCGGGGTTTTAATTAAATAAAATTCTACAATTACACCCAAAGACCAAGCTCGTGAATACAATTCGGTAAAAGCCAATTTCATTTCCGGTAAAAATCTAATGTCCAAAGGAAATAGCCAAAAGATTTGCGGATGGATATCGGTGGTTAAATGCATAAAACTTAACCAATAACTAGCATCATCTAGTACCAAATGCGATAACATCGCAATTGTTCCTAAAATAAAAGTTTGTTTACTAAATTTTGTACGGAATAAAAAGTAAAATAAGAGTAAATAAACCACACCAAAAAAAGGTGTGTGTGATGGTGAATAATGATGTAACCAACCCGGAACTCCAACTAGTGGCAATAATAAATAATCAATATCAAAAATGTTGCCACAAACTAAAATAAAGATTACTTCAGATTTCTTAAAAGGTGGTTGATCTTTGGTGACTTTAATTTTACTGATTAGATACGCCGCAGAGGTGTGACCCAGATTTGTCATAATTTATTTAGGGGAAGCAATCACTTTTACTTGTGTTAACTCTAATAACCCAAATCGCCCGTGGAGTCTGCCGATCCCAGATTCTTTATAACCGCCAAATGGATTAAATGGACAAACATAATTAACGCCATTTATACTCACCATACCTGTTTTCAACTGATGGGCAACCTGTTGGGCAGTCTCAATAGAGCCAGAGAACACATAACCACCCAACCCATATCGAGTTTGATTCGCAAGTTCAATAACTTCTTCATCGCTTGAGTATTTGATGATTGGCAAAACTGGTCCAAATACTTCTTCATTAAAGACGCGCATCGTTGGATTAACATTTATTAAAAGGGTTGGTTCAAAATACGCTCCCTCAATATTCGGAATCTTTCCACCAACAACTACCTTAGCTCCGTTGGCAATTGCGTCATCGACCTGACCGGAGATTACGCGTTGTTGTCGTTTGGTAGCCAGTGGACCAATTTCCGTCTGAGGATCAGTCGGATTTCCGATATGTACTCTCTGTAACCTTTCCGTTAACATCGTAACTACCTGATCAAAGATACTTTCATGGACAAACAATCTTTTTAACCCATCACACGCTTGACCACAATTGGTAAATCGAAGCGCAAAGATTTGTTCAATTGCACTACCTAAATCAGCATCTTGTCGTATTATTCCGGGCGCAGATCCGCCTAATTCTAATAACACCCGAATCATTTTGGGTGCCGATTTTTGATAGATGACCTTGCCCACTTTACAACTTCCAGTAAAACAGATTAGATCAATATTCTGATCAGTCAAAATTTCACCCACAATACCATCACCGTAAACCTCATTAAATACGCCTTCTGGTAATACTGAATTAACAATCTTTTCAATTAGTTGTCCGGTTAATGGAACTTCTTCTGAGTGTTTAAAGACCACAGTATTACCCACAATCAAGTTTGGGAAAACCGACCATGTCCATTGGCAAAGCGGAAAATTCCAGGGTTGAATAACACCAGCAACCCCATAGGGTTCGTGATAAACCCGATGGATTTCAGCTTCATTTTCAAACGTAATTTCGGGTTGTAGATATTTTTCGGCATTCTCTAAATACCACTGCATGTAATTAAAACTATCGCCTAAATCGTATGCCTGTTGTTGGGTAATCGGAAATCCCATTTCGGAAGTTGCTAACTTAGAAATTTCATCTCGCTTCTCGTACAGTGCATCATAAACTTTTTGAAGGATTGATACTCGATCGTAAATTGGCAGATTCGACCAACCAACAAATGCCTTTCGTGCTTTTTCTACTTTGGTTGCAATTTCTGATTGAGTTGTGATTTCAACTTCACCAATAACTTGATTGTTGGTTGGATTGATTGAGATTAATTTATTCATTTTAATTATAATTCCATTCCGTCATGTTAGGACCAGCTAATTCCTCTCCCGCGTTTTCCCAAGGTAATAATACATTTAAAACATTCTTTACCTGAGCTTTGGTAAAAATTGGATGGTCAGTTTCCCAATCTTCGTTAACCGAAACTGCGTATGCATGGGATAAGATATCCATATTTTGCGAAATGGTAAGATCTTGAATTATAGATACAAATACAAATCTAGCCTTAGTATAGATTTTTTTAAATTCCTGTATCGCTAATAATTTTGTATTTCCCCCACAAGGGAATGTATCACAAAGTAAAAATATCGGATCATCTGATATAGAAAAGTTTACTTGTGGAATTTGAGCTATTTGTTTTAACTCATTTCCACCGTTAAAAAGCATGTATTTAAATTGTATCGGAATAATTTTATAAGTGTTTAATTTATAAGCTAAAGGAATCGCTGTAAAAGCTCCTTCACGTAAGATCGGAATAATCGCGTCAATTTTTAGATCGGAAATTTTTGGTTTCAAATTATTCCATAAATCTTCAATTAATTCACCATATTCATTCCAGGATAATTTATATTGGATCTTCGTTTCCACAACAACTAAATTATAACATCGTCCACTTACATTATTATCTATACTTCCGGTTCAAAATTATTCCGGCTCCAATTCCATAATACGGGATGCATATCAATTGGTTTAAGACCGGTTTCTTTTAACAATTCAAACCACTTTTGCGCTACATCCTCGCGGGAATCATCTTCAGTCGTTAATCCTAATTTGATCGAACTTTGCATCACATGCGTATCCGGAATAATTGAAATCATTTGAATATTTTTTAGTTTGACATCGGTATATAAATTAAGAATATATAACCAGTAATTCGTCATTTTCGCACCACTTAAATATGGAAAGATTGACTTCTTTTTTGTTTGCACAATTTCCCGGATCTGCAAAACATCATTATTCCCCATTTTAATAATCTGTCTGGGATCATTGTTAAAATCAAAATGTAACGTTTCACAAAGTTTAATCCAAATTTGCGTATGTTTGTTTTTTTGTAAAGCCAATTTATGTTTCAGTAAATCCGTTTGGACTCGACTTAATGATTGTTGGATTACTTTTCCCGGATAAAATAAGTATTTAGTTTTAGGATCGTTATATGTTTTTAGGGCTGATTGCCACATCGCTGGCGAATTGCGTTGATAATTGATCGCAACTGGAAGGGTAAAATAGATATAATTAATACGATCTGCTTTTGGTAGGTCCGGATGAACCTCATGCAAATGAGTTTTCACCATTACTTCATCATCAAAATATTGCTTTAATCGGATTACTTTTTCTAAAATCAACGATGACTGATATGACACTAAAACTAATTATAACTTAAAGGGTAATTAATCGTCATTACTTAAAGAATTGTCCGATGAATCCGACTCAGGTGTTGAATCAACCGTTGGATCCGACTCCACCGAATCAACAATTTCTGGTTGAGATACAACATTATCAGACCCAAAATCCGCTGGTCGATTTGAAGCATCCCCACTCCAAGTTGTTGACCCAGACTGAACAACCCCAATCTTTTTCAGAAATTGTATGATTTTATCCACTTCTTGTATTGTATGTTGGATTATTTTTAAAGTAAACCACCAAACACAAGCACAAGATCGGTAACATAATCCCATTTCCAATCAAGATTAAATTAATTAACTGTTGCTTAAATGCCAATGCCGTAAATCCAATAATTACCATAAAATAGCCAATCACTGGAATTAATTTTAACGAATAATGATAATTTTGATTTTTCGGGTAAAGATATTCCCAAAGCCTAAATACTCCAGTGACTAAAATAGTCACTAAAAACCATCCGGTAAAATTTAGAAGTGGAACATTAAAATACTTTCCCCCATTAATCCAAAACCAGTTTCCCTGACTTACCTGAATCGGATCCATAAATAAATCTATTGATGTAACGATTAATCCATCACAGATGATTTGTACAAATAGTTTTCGTAAATTACCTGGGTTTTGATTTCGAAATATTAAACTGACCATACAATAACCCATGTAAATAAATACATTCCAGTACAAAATTACCGATAAAGGAACAACTCCAACATACGGTCCGCCCATTTGATATTCGTAGAATCCACCAAATATAATTCCATATCTGACGCCAAGGGTCTCTGCGAAATATCCGACGGAACTCACAAGTATTATAAATATCAACGCCCGCTTAATCGAAAGAGCCAAATTCATATGGATTAAAACAACCATAACCGGAAGACCTAAAACGATTGAATGTGGAATCGGTTCAGAAACTGTAAATATATCTAAAACACTGTTACCAATAATTACCAAAACAGACAATAATAATCCAAGCCACAAAATTTTTTCTTTAATACTCATCACAACTTAGTTTAACGTACTTTTTCAAAAACTTGAATCTGATTGTGATTCGTATCCACCACATAAACTCGATTATTCGAATCAATCGCAACCGAATAAGGTTGATCTAATTCACCGCTTCCATCCCCAAATTTCCCAATTACGGCAACTTCACTACCATTTTGATCAAGCTTAAGGATGTTACTACTGCCTAAATTCACCACATAAATATATCCCTGAGAATCAATTGCGATATCGATTGGTGAATTAAATCTAATTTTTCGAGAAGTATCGTTTATCCATTTTGTAATGAATTCACCATCACTGTTAAAAATTTGGATCCGGTTATTCCCGTTGTCACAAGTATAAACATTTCCATCCGAATCCGTTGTAACCGCATATACTTTGTTAAATTCCCCTTTTTGATTACCACTTTGACCCCACATGGTTATAAAATTTCCTTGGCTATCAAATTTTTGAATTCGGTTATTATAAGTATCGGCTACATAAATAAATCCCTCTTTATCTACCGTAACCCCATTCGGAGTGGTAAATTGACCCTGACTAATTCCGAATGAACCAATTGAAAATAAAAATCGGCCTTCGGAGTCAAATTTTTGCACTCGATTATTCGCTGATTCAACGACATAAATATTATCTGACTGATCAATAGCGATTCTTAAAGGCCAACTAAATTCGCCTTTCCCAATTCCAGCAATTCCCCATTTTTTGATAAAAGCTCCATTCGCATCAAATTTTTGAACCCGGTGATTTCCCCAATCCGCTACATAAACAAAACCTTTAGAGTCAACCCCGATTCCACCAGCAACATATTTTACTTCAAATTTAAACTGTCCATTTCCAGTTCCCACTGATCCGAATTTGGATAGAAATTGATATTGTTCGATTGTTTGAATATCTGAATCATTGATAATTGAATTTGTT
>CAZZFC010000026.1:6090-7560 GCA_964653325.1 uncultured Candidatus Saccharibacteria bacterium
ATATTATTTTTAATTAAAAAAAATATCATCAAGCCAATAATTACCAATAAAATCAAACAGGTTAAAATTGTTATAAAAAAATATTTTAATTTTAAATTTCGTCTTGCTTCTTGGGGTTGTTTAACTTTATCCTTACTATCCAGCACATCTCTATAGTAACTGTAATTTCATGATTCTGCAAGAAATAATAATCGATTGACTACTCGTTTTTATTATATAAAAGATCAAATTCATTTTTTAATTTACGAATATATTTAACAGTTTCAAAACAATACTTTTTACTAAAAAATGGTGACACGGGATATAGCTTGATTGCACCCAAACTAACTCCCGCGGTATTTTCGATATATTTTTTTGAATAGGAAAAATCGAACGACCGATAATTCGACTTTACTAATCTTTCCCGATACCACTTATAAAAAGCCTGATTATATCGGTTTATCGATTCAGAGACTTCAACAAACTTATCACTCAAAATCCCTAGCTCATCTTTATATAAATATTTCTCTACCAAAGAAAATGGTAGTAAACGAACCATCGTCGCAAAACCTTTTGAATTTTTGTTCATGACAACAATATCTTTATACTTAGATAATAATTCCTTCAATCGCAAGCTTGATTCAACTAAACTTGATAATGTCTTGATATAACCGTTTATTCCCAAAGTATGTAAACTAATCAAAGCACTTAAGGCAGGGCCCGCTGACCTGGTTGTTTCCAAAGTGTAATCAACCGGTGATTCTAAAAATTCTTCCTTACCTAGTTGATGCGTTTCAACACTATTTACTTTAGATATAAAGCTAATATCACTCGATTTATTAATCATAATTATACTACAAGGTGCTGGACATGCGCCAATACCTTTATGGAAATCGACCCCCCAAGAATCAGCCAATTTAATGTTTTTAATTTTTTGATATTGTGACTTAAGAGCTTGTAATGTAAAACCATTAATCTTCAGCGGATTTTTATTAAAATCATATTTAGACATAAATAACCAACTCCATCCAATGACAGAATCAACATGCAAATGAGGTTTCGTCATTCGTGAGTTTTGTTTTAATAATTTATTAATTAGATTGCGAAACTGAAGAATATTATCGATTGTTTGATCGTAAGTGGTTCCTCCGTTAATGATTATTGTCGCAACATGCCCGCCTTTTTTCATTATCATTTTAATCTTTTCCTGTGCATCTAAACTTAAGCTTTGATTATTTTTACTTTTTTTAATAATCCACACATGAGTCGGTTCAATTCCTAACCAATCACAACTTACTTGATGGCTAAAATGGGCATCCTCGGTAATTAGAATATACATATCTGAAAGCTTAATTCCTTTGGTTAAAGCTTTTTTTATTCCAATTCGAAGCGCATACAAATTGGTGGCGGTACCTCCGAAAGTAAATAATCCCACCGGTTTTGTTTTCAATTTCGCGAAATCTGCCAAAATATTAACAACTGTTTTTTCTG
>CAZZFC010000027.1:0-7550 GCA_964653325.1 uncultured Candidatus Saccharibacteria bacterium
CTTGAGTACTTCGTTTCGAAAGGAGGTATGTCGCATATGTCCTTGACTTATACACATTTTCGACAAATCGCCGACAATCGTGTATAATGACCTTCTCATGGCTACGGCAGGATCGACATCTGTCGGTCTAGCTACAAAATATTTTGCACTACTCGCCCCCAAATTTGCTTCAAGTCAATCTGTGGCAATATATGGCCCTGCCGGTGTTGGTAAATCACTTTTGTTAAAAGAACTAGACGGTTCGTCATTTTCACCATACCAATTCATCGTAATTGATTTAAAAAAACGTGATTCAAATACTATTTCCAGTCTATATTTTCTGCTTCTAAATGAATTAATGTATCACTTTCCCGAGGCAGCATCAAATCATACATTTAATAACCAAGCCACCACAATTCAATTGATGTCTCAGATTGAAGCAATTTTAGAGAAAATAATTACTGCCGATCATCAATTAGTATTATTGTTGGATGAATTTGAAGAATTTATCGAAGGAGTTGATCCACTATTATTCCAAAATATCCGTTCCTTAAAAGATCGTTTCCGCCGAGAACTTCATTATGTTTTCATCTTCCATAATCCCCCAACCTCACTTCCCCAATTCGCCAAGAATGATTCATTTTTAGATCTAACTGGCCGAAGTCCAATTCGTCTATCTCCACTAACAGAAACCGAAGTTACCGCGCTTTTAACGTCGTATCCACAATTCGAAACACTAACTAAAAACAAAAAAATATTTAACAAAATCTATGAGTTATGTGGTGGACATGCGGGCTTACTACTTGACAGTGCGCGAGCGTTAATTCATCAAACCAAAATAACCCTTTCCCAAATCAAGCCTATCATCACTGAAAATACGGCGGTTAATAATCGCCTAGAACGGATAACCATTAATTGCCTTGACTCCCAAGAATTACGTTATTGGAGTGGAATCATTCCCCTTTTATCAGATTACATCGCCAAACATGAGATTCCTCTCCCAACGATCAATGGAAAATTGGAAAACAAATCTACTTGTGAATTTACGTATGAAGCCCGAACCAATCAGATTCATCGCCATAACGAGCCAACTAGTAACCTTACTGCCAAAGAGTTTAATTTACTTAAATATTTCATTACCAATCCCAAACGAGTTTGTGGAAAAGATGAGATTGCAGAAGCTGTTTGGATTGGGGAGAATGCGAGTGGAGTTTCAGACGAGGCCATTGATAAATTAGTGCAGCGACTTCGGATTAAACTCGAGACAAACCCTTCTAATCCCCAAATTATACATACCATCCGTGGCCGTGGATATCAATTTTGTGAATAGTAATTACTTTGAACAATCGGATATTTCGGTATAATACAATCTATTATGCTTGGATTTATAATTATTGCTTCGATTATTACTAGTCTGATTTCGCTAATCGGGATTTTCACGTTAATTCTAAATAATACATTAACCCAGAAATTATTAATCTTTTTTATTGCCTTATCTGCCGGAATCATGATGGGTGCAACTTTTTTTCACTTACTCCCTGAAGCCTTTGCAAAACTACCAGTTAAAACCGTTCTTTTCATAACTTTAATGGCATTTATTTTATTTTTGTTGATTGAAAAACTACTCCATTGGCGGCATTGTCACGACGGAGTTTGTGATCACCACAATACTTTGGGATATATGAATTTAATTGGTGATGGAGTCCATAATTTAATTGATGGGCTAATTATTGCGGGTGCATTTTTAACGGATATTAAATTGGGAACAATCATTACGCTTGGGGTAGTTTTACATGAAATTCCTCAAGAACTTAGTGATTTTGGGGTTTTGATATATTCCGGATTTAGTAAAAAACGGGCACTCTTATTTAATTTATTTAGTGGATTAACCTCGGTACTAGGAGCATTAATCGGATATTTTGCATCATATTACATTACTGATTTATCAAGTTTCCTTCTTCCTTTAGCCGCGGGAGGATTTTTATATATATCGGCGTCAGACTTAATCCCCGAAATTCGCGAACAAACAAATCTCAACCGATCTCGTGTAGCAGTTGCAACATTTTTACTCGGCATTTTTATTGCATACGGGATGATATATCTTGAGTAACATATGATCCGAAACGAGATATATCAACATATCCGACATTTCTGGGTATATATATTCTTCGGTGGTATTTTTTTAATCCTGTTCTCTACTGCGGCTGGTTTATTTAACTCAATAGATACACCTCAGTTTTTCACTACCCAAGCGATTATTCATTATCAATCCCTTGATATCTCAAAATTCTCAAGTAATCCCCATTATTTTGTTAAACCTGATGTATATAATTACCACAATCAAACCTTAAATTTAAGAGGATATTTATTTAGCATCATTGTATTGCCAATTCATTTGATCGCAAGCATAATTTCTACATATATCAGCACTGCTGGTTTTCCTCCACAAATTATTACCCCTGAATTTAAGTTTGAACTAGCGGTGACTGCATTATATTGTGTTTACCCAACAATTGGACTCTATTATATTTGGAAAACGTTAACTAATATTCATGGTCGAAAACTGCTAAATAGTGTACTTATTATATTTTGAGCTTTTGGGACATATATTTTTAAATACGCAACAACATACACTCGTCAAAGTTTACTTATCGGGATAATGGGAATTATAGTTTATTTGTTATACCAAATCTTTAATCAATTAGATAATCGCAAATATATTTGTATTTTCCTAATATTTTGGAGTATTATGTTTGGGATCGACCTTCCATTATTTGTAGCAATATCAAGAGTTATTGGACTATTTTGTATTCGATACCTGATGGTTCATAAATTTCAAAACACATTTTCATATTGTAAATCGCACTGGTACATCTTCTTACTTCCTAGCCTTATTATTTTGACAAATGTTTTCCTAAATTTAAAATTTTATGGAAGTTTAACCTACAACCAATCACCCGAAATACCTTATATAAAAACTGTTGTAGGAAGTAACACTTATAAAATCTGGATATCCACACCACTAATTCCAACCCTAACCGCAGTATTATTTAATTACCAAAATTTACCCACAGAAGTATTTTCAAACATGACAACGATTCCGTAAACAATTCAAGATCAATCTGGTGTATCTTGGGCAAAGCAATACGATTTTTATGGACTTTTCTCTATATCACCTTTCTTACTATTCTTTGGATATACCATTTTATGCACTCAGAAACAAAAAAAATTAATTTTCGCTTGCCTTATCATCGCATTACTCGGATTAATTATGAACGCAAAAGTGTTCCTGTTTTGGGCGGGAAATCAATATGATGTTCGTTATTTTTTCCCCTATGTTTCTCTTCTTGGGTTTTTAGCCGCATACGCTTTAAATGAGATTTTAAGTTTGCAGAATTCCCTTCGGATCCCGGCATATATTAGCTATTTTCTATCTGGAATATTCTCTATCTGTATGGGTTGCTTAGGTTTATTAAGTATGTATCTTCCTTCATTAACAGGTGAACGGCGTATTTTTTTTCAAAACAGCACTCTTCTTAAAGTAATTCAAACAACCCCTTTCTCTAAACTTTGGCATAATATGTTCATGAATCAATCTAATTTTATTATTGGATTTTGTATTTATCTGGTATTTGGACTAACCCTAGTCTTAGTATATATATTGAAAAAACAATTTATTAAAGTTAGGAAAATATCCTAAGCATCGATGTTACTATAACGTGAATTGAAGTTTCTAATTATTTCAAAAAATCCGAAAAATACACTCATGTAGAACAAATCACCAATCAGGCTATTCTTAAAAAATGGTAATGCCATTACATAGCACTGGATTAAACCCGACAAGGTCATCACATACATTTTTCCTTCCAACCACACCCCCAGATTTGTCACAATAAAAAATAAAAACGATGACAACAATGTCACGGTTAGTAATCTGCTAACCGATGGACGGTCCCGCAGTAATTTATAGCTAATTACTGAAGTTAATAGCATCATTCCCCAGGTATAACCGATTAAACTGTGAAAACCTAGAAAAATATCCGCAATTATCATGATTAAAACTGGTAAAAATAATGCGATTGTCTTTGGTAACTTTGCTCCACCGAAAATCGTAATCGCACCAATCGGTGTAAAATTTGGCGCATGGGGTAATAATCGAGCCAGTACACCAACTAACACAAATACAATCGGTAAAACCTTGGGATTTTTAATCATAAGATTACTGTAATTTCCACTCCACATTATCACCACTGACCGTAATATACTGATCGGCTCCAATCGTTGGCATTTCACCATTTACATAAAATAACCAGTACTTACCCTCAGTCCCACTCTTAATTCCATTAATCGAGTCAACATAATCCCCCATACTCGATGACTTTGTTTCAACCTTATTCCCATATGCACTTAACAACTCCAAAACAGTTTTACCTTCAATCCCAGTATATTTTACGGTAACCATTCCTCCAACTTTATCTGGGGTAAAAACATCTAAATTCTTTTTAGTACTAACGACTGATTGTGATTTCTGTTGTTCAACCGCTTTTTTTATATCTGGAGTTAGTAAGGTGATTGTCATCACCGTGACTAAACTAATTGCTGCCAAAATACCACGTTTACCAATATGTTTAACTCTTTTCTGTTGAATCGCCTTCTTCATTCTGCTTATTACTTTATGATTTTTACTGATCACTTGTCAATAGATGTTTCCTTTGAAATTTAAAGTATGTTCCTCGATTTCAAGAATCTAATGTATTATCAATCAATATCAATTCATCGATATTTTCTGCATAAAACTATCCGGCCTTACTGGTAAATCGGTAGTTATACTCCATCTTCGAAATCGAGCAAGTAAGTTGAACATTAACTGACTACTATGTGTTGCCATGACGGGATCGTTTAACTTAACTATGCAGTTAAACATTTATCTGCTTCAGTGATATAATATTTATTATAGGACTCTGCTGTTAAAAATATTTCTTCTGTAAAATATTGCATAATTAAATATGGTACTATTAATCGATTATGCCTATAATTAAATTTTCCGATGTCAGTAAAATCTATAGTACCGGTGAAACAAAGGTGGTTGCCCTTGATCGGATTAATATTACCATCGAATCTGGTGAATTGATTGCGATTATGGGTCCTTCTGGATCGGGCAAATCAACCTTGATGCATATGATTGGACTTTTGGATCGACCAACTCAAGGGAATTTAACTCTTAGTGATGAAGTTATTAATTTAGATATGCCGGACCGTAAACTTGCCAAACTTCGAAGTGAAAATATAGGCTTTGTTTTTCAATCATTCAATTTACTGCCTAAATTAACCGCCCTACAAAATGTGATGCTTCCTTCGCAATACAATAAACACTTACATGTTAACCCTAAAGAACGAGCCATCCAGTTATTAACTGAAGTTGGCCTAGGAAATCGATTCAATCACCGCCCAAGTCAGTTATCCGGCGGAGAAAAACAACGGGTAGCAATTGCCAGGGCTTTAATTAATAACCCCCAGTTAATTTTAGCCGATGAACCAACTGGCAACTTAGACAGTAAAAGTGGTAAAGAAATCTTAGAAATATTGATAAACTTAAATAAGGCCGGTAAAACAATTGTGATTGTCACGCACGACCAAAGTGTAGCGGATCAGTGTCAGCGGATTATTCGATTATTAGATGGAAGGGTGGTTTTATTAAAATGACAAATAACATTAAAAGTGCATTAAACTCGATCTGGACCAATAAAATCCGAAGCATCTTAACAGTTTTAGGGGTTGTAATTGGTGTAACTTCGGTTACAACTCTAATCTCACTTGGCCAAGGACTTAAAAATGAAGTCAGTAATTTAGTCCAAGGTTTCGGGACAAATGTGATCATGGTGATTGGTGGGAAGATAGACATGAAGTCAGCTTCAAGTAGTGGTGGGATGTTTGGTGGCGCAACAAATAACGTTAACCCGGCGGATTTTCTTACAGGCACGATTCTAACCCGCCAAGATGTAAATACAATCAAAGCACTCTCAAATATTGAAGCCGTAGCACCAATGTCGTTAGTCCCCGGTAAAATTACTTTCGAAAACCAAGAAATAAGCCCAATGATCATGGGTACTTCTCCAGATATTATTCAAGCCTTTCAAGTTTTATCATTAGATTCAGGCGAATTGTTTAAATCGGAAAATGATACTGGCACAATTGTAATTGGCCCACTTACCTCCGATGCCCTTTTTGGTGAAGGCGCCGACCCACTAGGCAACAAAGTAACTATAAATAAAACGGAATTTACCATTATTGGAAAACTTAGTAATGCTAAATTCTCAAATCTTTTCGGATCAGAATTTGATAATTTGGTACTAATGAGTATGGCGGACGCAACAAAATTTAGCAACAACACTGAGAAAATCATGAGGATTGCCGTAAAAGCCGAAAACAACGCCGATGTAAAACAAGTTAAAGAAGATATAAAAAATGCATTACTAGCTAATCGCGAAGATGCTGAGCAGAATTTTTCGGTATTCACCCAAGATGACTTGCTCGGTTTAATGGATGATTTACTTAATTTAACAACTGCTCTAGTTTCCGCAATCGCCGGAATTTCGTTAGTTGTTGGTGGAATTGGAATTATGAATATTATGTTGGTCACCGTTACTGAACGCACTCGAGAGATTGGTTTACGCAAAGCATTAGGTGCAACTCAACTTGCGATTCTCACTCAGTTCTTAACCGAAGCGGTAGTTATCACCCTCCTTGGTGGGATTATTGGTTTGGGACTCTCAATTGCGGCCGGAATGGTTGTTTCCGCTAAAACCCCACTCACTCCTGAGATTTCACCTCTCGTAATTCTAATTGCCATTGGACTTTCAACCCTTGTTGGAGTTGTTTTTGGAATCTGGCCAGCCATGCGCGCCGCCCAAAAAGACCCAATCGACGCATTACGCTACGAATAAATCTCCCTGATATAATTCAATCATTATCGGTCTCGGTATATCATTTATGCAAAGGAGCATGATTCATGGGAATGAGAGGACCTAGTAAAAAAAAGAAGTGCGGTGCACGAGTACACCGGCGTGGTACCAAACCGTCGGCGAAGGTTATCCCTGGCCAAAAGCTCATGGGGCAGAAATGTCCGCATGGTGAAATGTGGGAGTTATGTCGACACGATGCGTGTCGAGGAAAGGCACAAGAGTTGCAGCGTACCCGAGCAACTCTACAACTCACCTAACTCACCTGATTCTCGACTTTATACTGAGACCGAAACGCCTGCGTTTGGGATATCACCAAGCGCAGGTTGGTTAAAACTGTTATTTTATCGGTATGTATAATCTCATTCAAATCAAACTCGAGGAGGAGAGCGGCTAGGTTGCTCGTCGGCGTCGGAAACCGAAGGTCAGGGGTTCAAATCCCCTCTCCTCGACTTTGGGAGTAGCTTAATCGGCAAAGCGTCAGGCTCAGGACCTGAAGATTCGGGGTTCGAGCCCCCGCTCCCAAGCTATTCGGCTGGTTATTTATTTAGCCAGCCGTTTGAATAAGTTAAGATACATATGCGACATTGAAGGATGACGCATACGGGGATT
>CAZZFC010000028.1:0-7540 GCA_964653325.1 uncultured Candidatus Saccharibacteria bacterium
AAGTGATAATGTTAATCTATTTTTATCAATACCCGGTATTGGACGGAAAAATGCTACCCGAATTATTATTGAATTGAAAAATAAAATTTCCCGCACTGAAGTTAATTTAAATAAATTAACTCAAAACTCACAGATTGATAAGGATATCTCTGCTGCATTAAAGAAATTCGGATACTCTAAACAGGAAATTAATCATGTATTAAAACAGATTGATCTTACTGAATCGACTGATACAATAATTAAAAAAGCGCTTAAGTTATTATAACTATCAATCCTTTGACATTTTAGTAAAATTTGTTCATAATGATTAAAGTTAAAAACTGCCAATGGTAAAAACAAAATCTTATACTCGCTGGTTTAAGGAAGTTGGAAAAAATGATATTCCATTAGTTGGAGGTAAAGGAGCAAATTTAGGTGAAATGACACAAGCAGGATTTCCAGTTCCAAATGGCTTTGTTGTTACATCTCAAGCATATTTTGATTTTATAGAAGAAACTGGAATAAAGCCAAAACTAAAAGAAATCTTGCGTGATTTAGATGTAGAAGATGCAAAAGCATTAAGCAAAGCAGCTAGCAATGCACGCACTTTAATTTTAAGTATTCAAATGAATCCCGAGATGAAAAAAGAAATAACAACTGCCTATAAGAAGTTATCTGGGGGAAAAGATGTCTTAGTTGCCATCCGTTCTTCGGCAACTGCAGAAGATTTACCAGATGCGAGTTTTGCTGGTCAACAAGAAAGTTATATGAATATTAAGGGGTCGGATAATGTAATTAAAATTATTCAAGCAGCATGGTCCTCGCTATTTGAAGATCGGGCTGTTTTTTATCGAGTTCAAAAGGGTTTCGATCATTTTAAAGTAGGTATTGCTGTACCAGTTCAATTAATGATTCACTCTCACGCATCAGGGGTTATGTTTACAGTTGATCCCATTAGTAATGATATAAATACAATTTCTATCGAAGGTGCGTATGGATTTGGGGATGCGGTTGTAAGTGGTTCAATTACACCAGATCAATTTCAAATTGATAAGCAGTCTATGACAATTAAATCAAAGCATATAATTAAACAAGCAAAAATGTTGGCACGAATTGATGAAGCACCAAAAAATGCCGAAGTTTTTAGAGAGGGTAGTGAATTATATTGGGTAAATGTCCCAAAAGCTCATCAGGAAGTACAAAAAATTGATGATAATGTGATCATTACTTTAGCTCAGATAGGTAAAAAACTAGAAGATCACTATAATCATCCCCAAGATGTTGAATGGGCAATTCAGGATAAAAAAGTATTTATTGTTCAAACTCGTCCAATTACAACAATCCCTTCAACTCAATCCGGATCGGTTCAGGAAACTACTTCCAATGGAAACAGTCAGAGTCTACCCAAACCATTACTCGAGGGATTAGGCGCTAGCCCTGGAATCGCAACTGGACCAGTCCGTAATATAAAAAGTCCGGCCGAAATAGATCAAGTAAAAAAAGGTGATGTTTTGGTAGCTGACATGACAACTCCTGATTATGTACCGGCAATGCGCCGAGCTGTAGCTGTAGTTACTAACTTAGGTGGTCGGACATCCCATGCCGCAATTGTTAGTCGTGAATTAGGAATTCCCGCAGTTGTGGGAACTGATTTAGCAACCAAAACATTAAAATCTGGTGAGATTGTGACTGTTGATGGCAAAAATGGCAAGATATATCAAGGTAAAATCGCTATTTCAACTGAACATAAGCAAACATCTATATTATCTTTAAATAAACAGAATAATAAGACGGCAACAAAAATATATTGTAATTTAGGCGAACCCCAATTAGTTGATGAAATCTCAAAACGCGATGTTGATGGGATTGGTTTATTAAGAGCTGAATTTATGATTGCTAATATTGGTGAACATCCAAGACATATGCTGGAAAATGGAAAACGTGAAAAATTTGTTGAGGAACTTTTTCAGGGAATATTAAAATTTGTGAAAGCTTTTGAACCTCGTCCTGTAATTTATCGCGCAACCGATTTTAGAACCAATGAATTTCGAGGTTTAAAAGGTGGCGATAAATACGAATCCCATGAAGAAAATCCGATGATCGGATTTCGTGGAGTTTCACGTTATATTGCTGATCCCGAAGTTTTTAAAATGGAACTTGAAGCAATCAAACGAGTTCGACATTATCATCAAAATTTATGGTTAATGATTCCATTTGTCAGAATTCCAAGTGAGCTTATTGAAGCAAAAAAAATTATGGGATCGGTCGGACTTTATCAATCCGGAACTTTTAAACTACTGATTATGGTTGAAGTTCCATCGGCAGTAATTTTATTGGAGCAATTTATTGGGGTTGGTATCGATGGAGTCTCAATTGGGAGTAATGATTTAACGCAATTATTGCTCGGAGTTGATCGAGATAATGGTAAAATTGCCCATATTTATGATGAACGAAATGATGCCGTTGCATGGGCACTTGAGCATACAATCAAAACCTGTCAAAAACATGGTATTCTAAGCGGGATTTGTGGCCAAGCGCCAAGTGAATATCCTGAATTAGTTAAAAAACTGGTCGATTGGGGTGCTACCTCAATTAGTGTATCACCTGATGTTATCGAAGAAACTCGGGAAATCGTACGTCAAGCCGAATTTGATAAAATACGGAACTTGGTTGCATAATTATTAGTTTATCGCTTATAATATAAAAAGATGGATTCAAAAAAAGAAAAAATATTAATTATTGAAGACGACTTTTTTATCCGAGAGCTTTATAATCGTCAATTTGTTAAGGATGGGTATACTGTTGTTACGGCAGAAGACGGGCCAGATGGGTTGATTAAAGCCAGTCAAGAAAATCCAGATTTAATTTTACTTGATATTATGTTGCCAAAACTAAATGGTTTAGATTTGCTTAGAACATTAAAATCCAAACCAGAAACTAAACCAATTCCAGTAATCTTACTTACCAATCTCGGACAAGAAAGTGTGATTAAAGAAGGTTTTGAATACGGGGCTGAGAGTTATTTAATTAAATCCGCCTATACTCCTTCACAAATTATTGAAGAAATTAAGAATTTTTTGGCTCAACGGAAACAGGCAACGTAATTGTGAAAATTGTACCAACATTAATTTCAGAATCAACGGTTAATTCTCCACCAATTTGTTCAATAAATCTTTTAGTTAAATATAAACCGAGCCCACTTCCTTGAGTTGATTCTGTCAAGGGTCGCTCACCTCGGACAAATTTTTCAAATAAATCATTTTTAGTTGCTTCCGACATGCCTGGCCCGGTATCAGTAATTGTAATAATTACCTTTTCCACCCGTGGATCAGTTGCAATGGTAACTCCTCCGGTTATTGTATATTTCACCGCATTATCAATTAAATTATTTAAAATATTGGTAAATAAGTTTTGATCAGTTTTTATTTTAGGTATAACAAATTTAGGATATTTTATCGTAAGAAATAAGTTCTTTTCTTTGACAATTGATTGCCAATTATTTACAACTTGGTTAATAATTGACATAATATCAACTTCGGTAAACTCAACTTTTAGCTGTCCTTGCTCTAAATCACTTAAATTAATCAGTTTTTCAACTGTTTCATGTTGTCGCTCATTACTTATATAGGCTCGTTGAACAAATACTTTATGTTCATCAGTTAAATAATTAGCCTCATCTAACAAAACATCAAGGTATCCTTTAACACTAGTAATTGGAGTTCTTAATTCATGACTAATATACGAAATAAAATCGACCTGTTTTTGTTCGGTTTTCTTTTGGTCGGTTAAATCCGAAAATTCAATTACAGCTCCGATTAATCCTTTTGAATTTTCATCAAAAATTGGGTTAATGGTTAATTTAATTGTTTTTTCCTTAAACTGTAATTCCGTAAAGTCTCGATAATGTTGATCTAAAAATTTACCATAGAATTTATGTAAATCTTCCTTTGGATTTAATGGCAATATTTGAAAAAATTTTCTACCAATCATGGCTTGGATTTGTGTATTTAATAATTTTGCTGCTCCCTGACTCATATAGAAAATTGATCCATCAAGTTCAATTGCAATTACCGGATTAGTTAAACTATTTAAGATTTGACGAAAACGATTAATAATATCTTGATAATATTGCTCTTTGGTTAACGGTTCAGTACCTTCAGAAATTCTCGAATTTTTTTTACTAAAAATTTGACTGATGATTCCCACGTTGATACTATAATAACACAGGAAAAATCAATAATGGTACTAATAGATTACATTGAATCACGACAAATTATTAATTCTCGGGGTGAACCAACCGTAGAAGCAACTGTTTTTTTAAATAATGGTGAAAATGCGACTGCCTCTGTTCCAAGTGGTAAATCTCGTTCTGCGAATGAAGCAATTGAATTAGTTGACAAAGAATTTAATATTTTTTTTGGGAAATCGGTTAACCATGCAGTAACGAATATTAATACAATTATTTCACCCCGGTTAAAAAAGATGGATCCCTTGGAACAGGAAAAAATTGATCAAATACTGAATGAACTTGATAATACGCCCAATAAAGCCCATCTTGGTGCAAATGCAATCTTAGCTGTTTCTATGGCAGTTGCAAAATCCGCCGCATTAATTAAAAAGAAACAACTTTATATACATTTAAATGATCTTTTTATTAAACTTGAAGCTAAGAATCGTTATGATGAACCCGTATTGCTTAGTGATAAGTTACTTAAACCCCAACTTCCAATTCCAGCTTTAAATATGATCAATGGTGGGGTACATGCAGATACCAAATTATCGGTCCAAGAATATATGATTGTTCCAGTAGGACTTCCCAAAATGTTCGATAAAATTCGTGCCGCTTCAGAAATAAATACAGCACTACGTGAAGTATTAAAAGAAAAAGGGAAAAGTACTAACATTGGTGATGAAGGTGGATATGCCACATCATTTGATAATCCATACGAACCTTTAGAATGTTTGGTTGAAGCGGTAAAACGAACTGGATATAACGTCCATAATCAAGTTTTGTATGGTCTGGATGTTGCAGGCTCACAACTAGAAAATCCACTTCCAACCGATTTTTTTGATAATATAATAACTAATCATCCGATTATTAGCATTGAGGATCCATTTGGTGAAAATGATTGGGAAGATTTTGCCGCTCTAAATAAAGCTTATCCAAATATTTTTATAACCGGTGATGATTTAACATCAATGATTTTAGATCGACTTTATAAAGCAATCGAAATTGGTGCAATTGATTGTGTGATTATTAAACCCAACCAAATTGGTACGATAACTGAAACCTTACGTTTCGCTAAAGTCGCTAAAGATGCTGGACAAACATTATTTGCAGCTCACCGATCTGGAGAAACTAATGACACATTTATCGTTGATTTGGCGGTGGCTATTGGGGCACAGTTTATAAAAGCTGGGAATATAATGCGTGGGGAAAGAGTCGCGAAATACAATCATCTTTTAACCCTTGCTCAATTTTTTGAGATATAGTAAATTACTACCCCATAGTGGTTATGGAATAATCGCGATATAATCTATCAATCGCTGTACATTTACTAATTATAATTCTCCAAATATGAAGATAGGAATTGTGGGTTGTGTATGCCAATCGATGGTGTGCGACCCCCAAAACTATCTTCTCTGAAGGAGAATGGCACGCATGTCAACAGGTGATGATCCAGCGGCCGAAACTGAGTCGATTCAAAAACCCAGGGTCTGTAAAGGAGAAGTACATATCTTCCTAGACAAAGCAAGATCTTTAACCTTAACTGGGAAAGGACGGGTGGCTCCTTGGCGACTATCAGCAAAGAGTTGTCAATGTGGTATTCGATACACCGATATCCGAGGTAATGGATTGGGGCAGCGAAAACCACTTGTTTGTATCGGTTCAGACGAAATCCTTTCGAAGGATGAGATTATCGAACGTCTGAATTGCGAGGCAGATGAGGTTACCGCTCGTGCTGAAAAACTCCAAGCTGGCGGAAGTCGGCAAGTCAATCACCGACACGGTGGCTCAGATGGTCGATTTGGCATGGTCGGTCGAAATCACGCGGCTAAACGATGACAAACTCACGCGGCGATAATCGCCGTAACCTATCTTGATTTTGGAGGATTCCGTGGCACAACCGAAAGTTGTAGTAGCATCAAAACTGAAGGTGAACGATCACTGTCGGCCTGTAACCAACAAAGCCAAAGCGAACTATATCGTAACGGCCGTTACTAGCCACCATGAAGGGGAAAAATTGGTGGTTGATCGCGTGGATTTGCAGCTTGTTAGCTGCATGGAGACCACCAACGGCTGCCCGAAGTCGGTTACACTCAAGCCAACTGAACGAGTTACTATGATTTGATGTACTAAGTGCAAGGCTCACCATCACGGTGAGCTTTGCACGGCATATTTATACATCTGTACCCTCCGGGTATAACAAAATCTAAGTATTAATAAACACAAGATTTTGTAATTTACCTATCGATCCCAAGGGATATAATTAGTATATGGGTATTCTTACTTTAAAATCTGATTATCAACCAACCGGGGATCAACCTCAAGCGATTGATTTTCTTACAAATGGCGTTACGGCTGGGATGAATCATCAGGTTCTTTTGGGCGTAACTGGTAGTGGTAAAACATTTAGCGTTGCCAATGTGATTGCCAATACCAATAAACCAACGCTAGTAATATCTCACAACAAAACACTTGCCGCACAACTTTATCAAGAATATAAAGAATTTTTTCCAGATAATGCGGTTGAGTATTTTGTCAGTTATTATGATTATTACCAACCCGAAGCATATATTCCACAGACTGATACGTATATCGAAAAAGATGCGGACATTAATGAAGATATTGATCGGTTACGATTGTCCGCCTCAACTTCTCTAATGACTCGATCTGATGTAATTGTGGTGGCGAGTGTGAGTTGTATTTATAACTTAGGATCGCCAAAGGAATATAAAGAAACTACTTTACCTTTAAAAATTGGGATGCCGCTTCGTCAAGCGGATTTACTGACTCGTTTGGTGCAGTTATTTTATACTCGATCGGATTTTGAGTTTAAACGTAGTTCTTTTAGAGTAACTGGCGAAACGGTTGATATTTATCCAGCTTATTTAGATTTCGCGGTTCGACTTGAAATATCGGATAATAAATTAACTAAACTCTATTTAATGGATCCGATAACTGGCAAAGCATTAAAACAAGAACATTTTGAAAAAGAACGCAAGGGAAGTTTTTATAAAAATTTATCCCAAAATGAATTTGAACGATTAATCGATTTAGCTGCATATGGTGAATTTATTTTGTATCCAGCCAAACATTACATAACCAACGAACAACGTCGAGAAAAAGCCATCGAAATGATTAAACATGATTTACTTATTCGAATTGACGAACTTAAATTGCAAAAAAAAGAATTGGAAGCGTATCGCCTGCAACAAAAAACTGAATACGATTTAGAAATGCTAACGCAAATTGGTTATTGTAAAGGCATTGAGAATTACTCTCGTTACTTTGATGGACGTAATCCTGGTGATCCACCATACTCACTTTTGGATTTTT
>CAZZFC010000029.1:0-7405 GCA_964653325.1 uncultured Candidatus Saccharibacteria bacterium
AAGCCCCAATAACGTTTTCGACTAATCGGCCAATTACCCATATTATCAAGCCAATCTTGCATTCTTTTGCCCGCATGTTCTGGTATCCAATTGACTTCACTGGCAGCTTTCTTCATTAATGGTCTAATTTCATCAACTTTGATAAACCATTCTGATGTTGTACGAAAAACTAACTCATGCTTACAACGCCAACAATGAGGATAGGAATGTTGGATTTGTTCAATCTTGTAGAATAATCCTTTATCCTTTAAAACCCCATAGATCTCCTGACGCACATCAAAAACACTTTTTCCCGTAAAACTGCCATAACCTTCATGATATATACCAAACTCGTCAATTGATGATTGTTGTGCTTGAGAACTCATCGTAAGTTCCTTACTTAATTCAAAATCTTCTTTACCTGCACTTGGAGCAATATGGACAAGACCTGTTCCTTCTTGATCGCTAACTTCACTCCAAGGGATTAACCAGCAATCCGGATTCTCTTTTTCAATCAAACCAGTAAAGGGATGTTCATATTTAATATTTTTTTCTTCATTTGGATCCTTCTTGGCAATCAGATCAAGTAACTTTTGTCCTTCAAACTCGGATACGATCTGAAATTCACCATTATCTGAAAGTATATGAGTTCTATTTTTTGCTAAAATTAAATACTCTTTGTTTTGTTTCACAATTACATAAGTAATTTGTGGATTAATCGCAACTCCATCATTACTCAAAAGAGTCCACGGTGTAGTTGTCCAAACTAGAAAAGAAATCTGATCATTTTCTAAACCAAACTCTTTCACCAATATTACATCTATTGCACTTACAATTTTGAATCTGAGATAAATTGATTCATGGTTCACATCTTTATATCCACCATCGGATAACTCATGCTGAGAAATTGCGGTTCCGCAGCGAGTACACCAAGGCATCGCATCAATTCCTTTAAATAACCAACCATTTTCATTAACTTTCTTTAAAAAATGCCAAATATGTAGATTGTTGTTCTCACTCATTGTGTAATATGAATTTTCCCAATCCATAAACATACCTAAACGCTTTGATTGAGAAATCTGAACTTGACTAAATTTGTCTACGCGGGCTCGGCAAGAACGACTGAATTTATCTAATCCATAATTTTCAATATCCGCTTTGGAATCAAAACCTAAATCCTTCTCTTCCTCAACTTCAACCCATAAACCTTGACAATCAAATCCATTTTGGAATCTCTGTTGAAAACCTTTTAAATTTTTATATCGTTGAAAAAAATCTTTGATTGTTCGTCCATGGGCATGATGAACACCCATTGGATTATTGGCAGTAATTGGGCCATCAAGAAATCGATATTTTTTATCTGAATTATGGTTTTTTTGCAGATATTTTGATTGAATTTGATTTTCTTGCCAAAATTCTAAAATTGAGTTTTCCATATCTGGAAAATTTGGTTGCTGAGGTAATTCTTTCATTTAAAGATTTTAACATGGTTTGTTTATAAATAATAAATCGATACTTTACTTATATCACATCCCATAGTATATTATCAGCTTATGGGGCGCCTAATAATCAAAATATATCTTTATTTAGTTTTATTTGCTGTGATTACCCTGCTTTTATCACTTCAAATTCCAGATCTCTCTGAAACGTTTAATCGAATATTAATACTATTAGGATTAATATTTTTTATTATTACATTAACTTATATTTTATCCAAAATTATTGCTTTAATTAAAAGGAATAGAAACATAACTCATATCGAAAATATGAATCGTTATGAATTAACTGAAGAAATTACATTTAAAGAATATCTTCACTGGCAATTATTTACTTTTCAGCATCCTGTGAACCTAGCAGAATGGATTGCTTCTATTATATGTGGATTTGTGATTATTTTGATTTTTATATTTTTTTTAATTCGAATTATTAATGGGAATAATAATATCGAGATGTTTTACTTTTGGAAAGGTTTCAATTAAAATCAAGTGTAATGTCAGATCGTATTCTTGCCTTACAAGCGGTTCATAAAATTAACGAAGGGGTCACCGTATTAGGTTGGGTTCATTCTTTACGCAAACATGGCAATGTTGTTTTTATTGATCTACGAGACCGAAGTGGCCGAATTCAAGTGGTATTTACAGAATCACTGCTTGAAAAAGCAAATAATCTTAAAGTAGAATCAGTTATTTCAGTTACTGGAATTGTTAATAATCGATCGGAAAAATACATTAATTCCAAAATACCAACTGGATCAATAGAGATCCAAGCGAATGACTTATTAATAATTTCCGAAGCAAGTGTACTACCGATAGATCCCAGCACAAATACTGCCACTCTTAACGAAAATATTCGTTTAAAATACCGTTATTTAGATTTACGTTCAGACAGAATGCAACAGAATATAAAGTTAAGAAGTAAATTTGTGCAGACCGTTCGTGAGTATTTATTTTCTCAAGATTTTACAGAAATAGAGACTCCTCTTCTGACTCAGTCTACCCCAGAAGGTTCACGCGATTTTGTGGTTCCTTCCAGACTTCATCCCGGCAAGTTTTATGCTCTACCACAATCACCCCAACAATATAAACAATTGTTGATGGTAGCCGGATTTGAAAGATATTTCCAAATTGCCCGTGCCATTCGAGATGAAGATTTAAGAGCTGATCGTGGCTTCGAACATACCCAAATTGATATTGAAATGTCTTTCGTGCAAATGGATGATGTAATGAATCTGGTTGAAGAACTGATTACATCTACTGTAGAAAAACTTGGTTTTACTATTAAGCAAAAACCATTTCCTCGAATTTCTTATAAAGATGCTATGGCAACTTATCATGCCGATAAATTCGATATGCGTTCGGAAGAAGAAAAGCAACAAGGAATATTAGCTTATGCCTGGGTGATTAATTTTCCATTTTTTGAAAAAAATGACGAAGGAACCTGGACGTTTAGCCACAATCCGTTTTCATTACCGATACCGAAACATGAGCAGTGGTTATTAAATGGTGAAAATATTGATCAAATACTCACAACTCAATATGATTTAGTTTGTAATGGATATGAATCTGGCGGCGGTAGTATTCGTGCCCATCGACCAGAATTACTAAAGGCCACTTATAAAATTATGGGTTACTCTGAAGAAGAAATTCAAAATAGTGTTGGTCATATGTTAGAAGCTTTTTCATATGGTACTCCTCCCCATGGCGGTATTGCACTTGGGGTTGAGCGTAATATTATGAATTTAACGGGTGAAACCTATTTACGAGAGGTTCAAACTTTCCCGATGACAGGTGGTGGAAAAGTGGCGGTAATGAATGCTCCAACCGAATTATCGGAAAAACAAATGCGAGAATTGCATCTTAAAACAAATCTTTAAAATTCATTAAATTAGTACGAAATCGCGAAATACCATTTATATTTGGCGTCTTTTTGACAATAAACACATTTACCAAATTCTTCGATACTATCCAAAGGCAAACAGCGAGTTGAAGCTTTTGTTTCCGCTTTAATTTTGGCCTCACAAACTGGATCTTCACACCAAAATGCCTTAATAAATCCACGTGAGTTATTCATAATTTCTTTAAATTGATCATAGTTTTGGGCTTCAAAGGTATTTTGACTCAAATAATTAACTGCATCTTGATATAAGTTATTTTGAATATCATCAAGAATTTTAATTATTTGATTATCCAAACTATTAGCCGAAATTGATTCCTTATGTGAATTATCCCGTCGGATTATTGTTACTTGACTTAAATCGGTTTCTTTTTTCCCGATTTCAAGTCTTATTGGAACACCCTTTATTTCCCATTTATTAATTCGATAACCTAAAGTTTCGTCATCACGCTCATCAACGAAAATACGAATTCCGGCATTTTTTAAATCGGTTTCAATATGATGACAGTAGTTTAATACGTAATCTTCAAAGTGAACCGGTAAGATTACTACTTGAATCGGTGCGATCTTAGGGGGGATTTTCAACCCTTGATCATCACCATGGGTAAGGATTAATCCCCCAATCGAACGGGTCGATAATCCCCAACTTGTTTGCCAGGCAAATTGTTTTTCCCCACTTTTATCAAGATACTCAATATTAAACGGCTTTGAAAAATTTTGACCTAAATCATGTGAAGTACAGCTTTGTAAGGCTTTACCTCCGGGCATTAGTGATTCATAAGTGAGAGTGGTTACGGCACCAGGAAATTTTTCTGATTCTGATTTTTTTCCAATTAACCCCGGAATTGCAAATAAAGATTGATATGTTTTTGCATACATATTCATAGCCCATTCTACAAATTCCCAAGACTCTTCATGGTTCGCATGAGCGGTATGGCCTTCTTGCCATAAAAACTCACTCGTTCGTAAAAATAAATAAGTTCTTTTTTCCCAGCGTACAACATTATTCCATTGATTGATTAAAATTGGTAAATCTCGCCAACTTTGCACCCATTTTGAATATGCATTGTACATAATTGTCTCACTAGTCGGTCGCACAATTAATCTTTCGCTTAACTCTTCTCCTCCTCCAATAGTAACAACCGCCAATTCCGGTGAAAAACCTTCAACATGTTCTTTTTCTTTATTTAGGAGTGATTCTGGAATAAATAAAGGGAAATAGGCATTATCAACTCCCTTGGCTTTAATTGCGAGATCCATTTCTTTTTGGACCAATTCCCAAATTCGATATCCATACGGACGGAAAATCATTGTCCCTTTTGCCGGACCATAGTCGGCAAGTTCTGACATTAATACGAGTTTGTTATACCATTCCGAAATATCTATCGATTTTTTAGGTAGAAATCGTTTTGTAAATTCAGCCATAAAATCTATTATACTATCTTTAATGACAATTGTAGTAAGTATAACTCATTCTAGACTGATTTAGCGGCATAAATAAATATTAAGTGTTGCAAAATACAGTAAGAAGAGATTATATGCGATATTCGATGATTCCAACAAGTAGTGTATTATTTATGTATTAGCATATGAAATCTTCAGTATCAATTCTATTTAAACTCTCATTGATGTTATTTATAATTTCATGTACCGCATTAACCTTATATTACGGAATCGAATTTATCGCGAATCAGGATAATTCAATTAGGATGGTATTACAAAATCAAGCGAATCAAATATTATTTAGTAATCTAAAACTTGCGAATATATCTAAACAACAAGAAGAGAATGCCTATGAAAACCAAATTAAAGATCTACAACTTAAGGTTATTGAAGAAACTAAAAAGCAACTCGAAAGTGAAATTGAACAGCTAAAATCTACCGAGAATAATCAATTAATTGAAAAGGTAAATTCCCTATATACACAATATAATTTAATTATCGAGAAATTAAACCGAAACACCAATGAAGGTTTAAATACTCAAATTATCAGCAATCAATTGTCTTCATGGGGAATAACTTTTTTAGAAAGAAAATATGATGAATTGGCCTCAACATTTGAAACAACAACCAAATCACTCGATTCGCAGCATACTCTTTATTTGGCTTCATTACCGTCCCCTACTCCCAAACCAACTGCAATTCCCCTTAAACCCCAAACACCAACCTTAGGCTATAACTATCAACTGGTGACTACTAATCAAGGTAATTTTTATACATATTATGTAAAACTTCCTTTATCCCAGTATGCGGTAAAAACAATCACTGCCAATTTAGAAGAATGTTCAAATAATTGCCCCGCAAAATCTTTAGCTGATTATACAAAAGAAAACAATGCTTACGCCGGAATGAATGGAACCTATTTTTGTCCACCGGATTATGCCTCATGCGCTAATAGTACATATTCAACTGATTTTGCGGTATATAACTCCAACCTGAATACTTGGTTTAAAGCCGTAAGTCTAAAGTGGAATGATCTGGGACTAGCAGCCTTCAATGGTTCAACTCCATTATTTTTTCAAGAAAGTAAGACTTATGGGAATGAACCAATTACCGCAGGGATTGTTAACTTTCCATCGTTATTAAAAAATGGTAATTATGCGGTGAATGAAGCTTCTCTTTCTTCATACCAAAAAGACCAGCGCGGTACAAGAGGTGCCATTGGAACAGATGGCGTAAATATATATTTAGCTCTAGTCACAAATGCCACTGTAATTGATGCAGCATACGTCATGCAAGCAATTGGATGTAGTGATGCATTAAATTTAGATGGCGGAGGATCCTCTGCCCTATATATAAATGGATCTTATAAAGTTGGTCCGGGAAGATTACTCCCAAATGTAGTTTTATTAATCCCCAAATAATTAACGCCCATTGCTGGGCGTCAATTATCAGTAAATTTTATCAATTATTAATTTGAATATTGATCTATTAAAGCTTTTACTGCGGTATATGGATACGCACCAATTAAAACTTCTCCTGTAATAGTTCCATTTGAACTCGATTTACCAATCACATAACTGGGTGTTCCATTTATTCCAATTGCTTCGGCATCAGCCATATCATTAGCAATAACATCGGAAAACTTTTTATCCTCCACACATTTGCTTAACTTTGTATAATCAAGCTTTAAACTCGTCACCATTTCTTTCAATTTATCTTCAGTAATCCCGGTTCCATTTCCTCCAGAATTAGTAAAGAGTAAATCATGCATCTTGTAGTAGGTATCATCGTTCCCCTGATCCTTCGCACATAAGGCAACCATTGCATCTTTGGTGGCAGCGGGATCGTGGAAATATAGTGGATAATTTCGGAAATAGAACTTAACTTTACCTGTATCAATCATCTCTTTCTTCAAATCAGGAATCATGGTTGTAAAGCTTTGTTTACAATAAGGACACTCATAATCACTAAATTCGATGATTGTAATTGGAGCATTTTTATCCCCTAGCATCGGAGCATTTCCGGTCGATACTTGAACAATCATTGGTGTTGGTGTGGCATCCGGTGCAACAGTTACTGCCGGAGTATTCGTGTTTGAATTTGTGCCTAGTACATTATTTGTTTTCTGTACCCCAAAAAATAACGCTGCCGAAATCATTACCCCAACTACAATAATCGACATTGGAATCATAAAATTATTTTGTGAATTATTCATTAAATATCACCACCTTATATAACGTTTTGTACCATATCAGAAATTATTGTTAGTTTCAACATATAGAAAGTCATATATAATCATAAAAAACTAGTATACTGAGTATAGCACGTTAGCTAAATTAAAACTTATTATGAAAAAACTTATAGCAATTTTTGATCGATCATCAATAATCATAAAAATATCCATTATTTTCACTTTAATTGCATTAATTTGGGAATACTGGCCGATTGCTGTTTCAGTTTTATTATGCATCTTAATTGTTAATAAAGTTCAAAATAATTCCGTTCGATTTAGTATTATTATTGTTTTATTAGTGATGTCCATTTTTATTCAACTTTATCGTACGCACAAAATGCCTTTTGGTAAGGTTAA
>CAZZFC010000030.1:0-5654 GCA_964653325.1 uncultured Candidatus Saccharibacteria bacterium
GCGACAGATATCGTAATTGTCTTCCTGATACTGGGGACTGCATTTTCGTTTACCAGAAAGCAGCTGACCGATTATAAATATATATTTTTAATAGGATTGTTTTTGATTGCGGTGTCTATAATTTCCGCTTCGAATGTATTAAGTGCTTCGGCGCAATTATATCGATTATTCAGAATTATCCTTGGATTGGGTTTCGTTTTGTGGTTGGTTTTGTTTTTACGAAATACCAAATATCCAGTGTCGCGGATAATAATTATTTTAACGATTGGGTTTTTACCCCTAGGGTTAATCGGCTTTAGTGAAATAATGTTGGGTAAAAGTCTGGGTTTAAAGTTGATTGGAGAGTGGGATTTTAGTCTTGCCATGCCAGGAATTGCGACCCTTCGAATTAACGACTTTTTGTTACTCCGTCCCTATGCGACTTTCCCGCACCCAAATGTGTTTGGGGCGATCGCGGGGATGCTGGCTTTATACTGGATTTTGCGTGAGCAGGTACAGACCGTGTTTGTCCGGTGGATTCAGGTTTTTATGGTGGGAGCGTTAATCATTTCGTTTAGTCGGACGAGTTGGATCGGATTTGGCGTCGTGCTTTTAATCTATAAAGGAAGGTCCATAATCACCTTTTTTAAATCAAGTACCGATGGAGTTAAGTTTATCCTAGGGGGATTGTTAATTACGGTATTAATTTTGATGACAAGCCGCGTGTTTCAGTTGGGGTCAGACGACGTTCTGTCGGTGACACGAAGAATTGACTTGAATAAAATTGCAATTTTAATGTGGCAAGATTTTCCGATTTTGGGAATTGGATTAAATCAGTTTATTTATCAACTGGGTAATTATTGGGAAAACATGAATGCAACTCGATTTTATCAGCCGGCTCACAATATATATTTACTGGTTTTAGCTGAACTTGGAGCGGTTGGTTTTGTGGTGATTATGAGTACGCTTTTGAAAACGATAATTATTGCATGGGGAAAATTACCAATCGAGATCCGTGGTTGGTGGATATTTATTAGTATTACCGGCTTGTTTGACCATTATTGGATCACATTACCTGCAACTTATTATATGTTCTGCTTGACCCTGGGGCTGACATTGGCTAGGATTAGAGATAGCAATGAAAAAGAATAATATTATTTTAATAATAATTTATCAGGCCATTGGATATATGTGGCACTTTGTTATTTATATTGGATTGATTCCAGTTTTGATTATACTTTTAAGCCAAGGTATGGATTATTTGCTATTGGAAGTTTTATTAAAGATAAATATCGTGATTCCAGCGGAACTAACCCCAGTCTATAATTTATTTGCGGTACTGGTTTTTGCCTATGGATTATTAATTATGGTAGAGGCAATGATTGTTTTATATGAGGAGGCAAAAGTTTTTCCGTTTACGGTAATTTCCCATAAACAGATGCAGCCAGGAAAGTTAGCAACTAGTGGTTGGTACGGTAAGGTTCGGCATCCAATGATTTTGGGGTATTTAATTGCTCTAATTGGGGTGGGATTATTTATTAAATCGATTACCTTAATTATTTGGTGGGTCCCATTAATCGGAGCGTTAATGATTGAGTTTGCAATTGCATCGGAAGAAAAGAAACTATTGCGTTGGTTTGGAGATGAATATCGAAAGTATCAAAATGAAACACCGGTGTTGTTCCCGCGTATATTTAAAAAATAATGGATGTGATTTTATTTTCCGATGGTGGGTCACGCGGTAATCCGGGTCCAGCTGCCTGCGGTATTATTATCAAAGTTAATGGGGTTCAACAATCGTTTGGGTATTATCTAGGTGAGTTAACGAATAATCAGGCGGAGTATTTGGGATTACAGTTGGGGTTAATACAGCTTCAGCGAATCGTTAAAAATCTCTCAGTTAATAAAGTCATAATTTGTATGGATTCGGAGTTAGTTATTCGACAAATGACTGGAAATTATAAAGTGCGAGATGGAAAACTACAGCCAATTTTTCGCCAGATTTCTAAATTGATTGGGCAATTGCCTATGGTACAATTTAATCACATACCAAGAGGGCAAAACGAAGCGGCTGATCAAATGGTCAATGATACATTAGATGCAATATATGGACTTAAAAACACTACTGAATCAACTTACCCAAAACCTTAAGTATATTTTACTATTCACCTTACTTGGGGCAGTGCTGGGGTTGGGACTGGTCCTTTTTATTCCAAATACCTATACTGCCACAATTAACGTTTATGTTCATAAAGAGGTTGAGGATAGTGAGCCGGACGTTTACTCGTATGATGGTTATTATGCTCAACAAGCCTCAGAAGCATATACCGATACAGTAGCAAGTGTGTTTGAAAGTGGAGATATTATGAGTGTTGCTTTGAGTGAGCAAAACATCCCAAGTAGTAAATTTAAATCATTTCAGCGTTCATTAAAGGTTCAAAAAGTTGCGCCACAATTAATTGAAGTTAAGCTCACTCGTGAAGATCAGGTTGAAGCTCGAGATGTCCTTCAGGCAATTTCTCTTAAGGTAAAAGATAAAATTTATGAATTAAATAATGTTCAGGTAAATCAGTATTTAATTGATCAGGTAAATCAAGATCCATTATTGACGTTTAATCAAATTCCATGGTTGGTTACAGTGTTAGTGGGTCTGTTGTTGGGATTTGGTGGTAGTGTTTTTGTGATCGTCGTAGGCGTGTATGTAAATAATAATGAATCATAAGTCTGCCCAAATGGTGGTAACGAGTAAAAATTCAACGGATGAATTTCGTGATCGTAGTAATTCGGATATAGCGATCGTTGCTGGTGCGGCAGGGTTTGTGGGATCGCGTATTTGTGAAGTATTGTTAGATGCCAATATTTCAGTAGTTGGAATTGATAATTATGTTTCCGGGAAAGAAAAGTATTTAGAAAAACTATTGGGGAATGACAAGTTTGAAATTATTGAAGCCAATTTACAGCAAGGTGTACCGGCTGGTTTATTAAATTTAAAACCAAGAATTATTATTGATGCATTGGATGTGTTTCCGCATGTCGGCCGAACTGGATTTGGATTAAATGAACTGCTTAACAATTCGGTTGGCTTAAAAAACTTATTAGAATATGCTAATGTTACCAAGGCTACCGTTTTGTTTACTTCTTCAGCCGATATTTATCAAGGATTAGCATCTCACGAATCGCTAAAAAACTACTACGACGGTCAAGAATTAACAACCTATTATGAATATTTAGAAGGAAAACGTTATGGTGAGGCTTTATGCCGCGAGTATTGTCAGGGTTTTGGATTGGATATTCGAATTCTTAGAATCCCAGAGGTATACGGACCGCGAATGGATTTAGTTAGTAGTTCAATTATTGCTCGGGCGATCAGAATGGGACTTGAGGGCAAAGATCTGATTTTTGATGAAGATGGAAGTTTGCAGCATCATTTATTATACGTTGACGATTTAGCCTATGGAGTACTTAAGTTGGCGTTTAATTCTGATGCCCAGGTAAAGAGTGGAATTTTTTATTTTGTAAATCCTGAAACAGTTTCAACATTATCTATTGCGTATACTTTAAGGGCAATTGTGCATAAGGATATCAAGGTGGGGTTTATTCCAAGTCACCGTAAGGTTGGTTACCCGGTGCCGCAAAAAATTGATATTTCACGAACAATGAAGTTATTGCATTGGAATCCGCAAGTGGATTTAACTGAAGGGTTGGAACGGACAATTAGTTATTTTATTTTGGAGGCCAAAAAGCAACCGGAAATTACAAATATTGAAGAAACTCAAAAGCCAGAACAGCCAAATCATAATTTAAAGCCTGAGGTTGTTGCTAAGCCTAAAACGTTATTAAATAAGGTTAATAGTGGTTGGCAAGAACTGATTCCCGATCAGCTAAACCCTAAAAGGATTGAGGATAAAATTAACCAAATTTCGCTTTCAAAGGTTCGACGATTGGCAATCGATATTGTTCTTGGAATATGTATTTTTATATTTATTGTTTTATTGCCATTATTTTTTTCCATTGGGTTGGCATACCAGGGATATCAATCGATTCAAAGTGGCAATTACAATCGTGCCGAACAATTATTTACCCAAATTAGTTCTTTGTGGGGTTATTATAAAGTTCCTTCAAGCTGGGTGAATCAACAAGATGAACACACCGCAATTGACAATACACTTCAGGGTTTAGTTTACGGAATGCGTTTTGTTCAAGATGCAAATCTGACTTTGGTTGGTTTTGGTAAGGTTGGAAACACAATCTATAATTCATGGCAGCAAGGCGTAAATGCCGAAGGTTATTCGGAGTCCGAATTGTTTCAAATCACTTCTTCGGCAATTGTTAATTGGCGTTCGGCGCAAACCTGGTTTGCATTAATGGATAAAACAATTGCAAGTATTGATGTTAACCACTTGGTTGAACCAGTTAAATCGGTGGTCGAAGAAATTAAAAACTTAACTTGGTTAATCAAGCCAAGTGTGGGATCTCTTGCGGAGTTAATCGGCAGTAGTAATTCAATCTTGGGTTTTAATGAACCGCAAAAAATCCTCATTATGCTACAAAACAATAATGAAATTCGACCAACCGGTGGATTTTTTGGTAGTTATGCTCTTGTGACGATCGAGGAAGGAAAAGTAATTTCTTTAAAAGTTGACGATATTTATAATCCGGACGGTTTGTTAACTGATGCCGATAAACCCGTTGCTGACTCAATCATGAAAAAATATTATCAGATTGACGGGTTAAGTTTAAGGGATGCGAATTGGTGGGCAGATTTTCAGACTAGTGCCAAGGTGGTTAAAGAACTTTATGAAAAGGCAACCGACGAATCTGTTAGTACGGTTGTGGGAATGAACTTATTGGTAATTGAGGATTTATTAAATGCGGTAGGGTCGATCCAAATTGATAGTTTGAACGAAACAATTACCGCTGATAATATTGGGGAAAAAGCCCAAGTATATGCTGAAGTTGGATTTACCCCAGGGAGTACTCAGAAAAAGGATTTCCTGGGTTTACTTACTCAGGCACTGTTTGCGAAATTGGGGCAGCTTGACGCTGGGGTAAACAATAAAATTATTTTAGCTTTAGGTAAAAATATCGTATCGGGGAATATTACCTTTTATTCATCGGATGAGCGTTTAGCACAAGTGATTAATAAACAATTCATTAATGGGGGTCTGAAAATTGATCCTAACGCCGATTATATTAAAGTTGTTGATAATAATGTTGGCGGTAATAAGGTCAATGCTTGGGTGGATCGTAAAGAGCTTTATCGATTGGACATTGGCCGTAATGGTGAAATCATGCCGACCTTAACAGTTACCTGGAAAAATAATGCAACGGGAAGTACTTGGCCACAGGGGGATTATGTGAATCATGTGCAAATATTTATTCCTAAAGGTTCTGATGTGGTTGGGGTTGAGCCGGTCATCGATGATTATGAAGTAAGTACGCCAATGGATGCTGTTGTAATTTCGGGAACGTTACGAATTGCTCCGGGCACGGAAAAATTTCTGCGGATTAATTATCGATTACCACAAAATCTATTTCTAAGTAAAAAGCCAGTTTATGAATTAATTTGGGATACTCAACCGGGCATTGCCAATGAAGATGTCACTTTGCAGATTAATGTACCGGCGTTTTTGCAAGTCGAAGGACTAACTCCGATTGAGAAAAAACTTACTTGG